>QIDN01000016.1 GCA_003229345.1 Nitrospirota bacterium
GCCGACCTGGAACCTCATCTCATGAAGGAAGAACAGGTACTGTTTCCCATCATTAAAGTTCTGGAGACCTCTGGCGGCAACGCCGATTTTCATTGCGGGTCGGTGCTCAACCCGATCCGCGTCATGCAGGCGGAACACGAACAGGCGTTAACCCTGTTTGAAAAAATCCGCGCCACTACCCAAAACTTTAAGATGCCGGAAGACGGTTGCGAGAGTTACCGCCTCCTGTTGACCGGCCTGGACGAATTGGAAATAGATACCCGCCTGCATATCCAAAAGGAAAACGAAATCCTCTTCCCGCAAGTTTTAGCTTACGAAGAAAATATGAACTGACTTTTACACCTTCCCCGTTCTGTTTCAGGATGCGTTTTTGTAGGCTTCGTAATAGGAACGCAGAACCGCGTTCATGCGGGTTTGATATCCCCGCCCCTGCTTTTTGAACCATTCCACCATATCTGCGTCCAAACGGACAGTGATCTGCTTTTTAGGACTTTCCGGATGTACCACGTTAGCTTCTTTCCAAAAGTCAGCGCCTAATGAAGGTCTTTCGGGTGCGTCGGGACGCGTCCTATCCTTCGCTTTCATGATCTCATCCATGGATTGTTTTGAAATATGCTTCTCTTTCATCTTTACCTGCTTTCCACGCCGAAATAATCCGGCGGTTTTCACCACGCCATGTGTAAACCGTGACCATAAAGTATTCTTCCCAATGTCCCAGGGCGATCAAACGTTCCTCGCCATAACCCTCACGATCATCAATCCGCTCCAGAACCGGGTTGGCAAACATTTTGGCGGCGCGAACGAAATCCACTCCATGGGATGATTCAATATTAGCTTCCCGCTTGCGCTCGTCCCATTCAAACCCCATATATAAGTATACCTACAATTGTAGTTACACTCAAGGCCGCCCAGGGAAAAACCAGAAGTCCGCAAATCACTGGAACTCTCATTAATATAACATCTATAAATTCAATGAGTTAGGGAATCAATAGAACGCTTCGGCGACGCCTGCCTCGTTGGTGAGCTTGACGTACAGGGCGTGAAACTCTTTCGTGGTCAATTTCGGATCGCGCAACTGCGCCAGTTGCTCGGGAGTGATTGGGGTTTCCGACTTATCGTCCCAGGCGGAGGTGCCGATGGCGACATAATTCGGCGGATTCAGCCGCTGAAAAATGAGACCGTTGATGTTGTCATTGAGATCAAGTGCCAGCTTGATGACCCACCGTGCGTCTTCGGCAGTCAATGACCGTCCGATAGCGATATTGGTCGGCGGGTGCCCCCCCCGGGGTGGCCAGTATTGGATAGTGTTGCGGATCACCTTGATGGATTCACCCTTCAGCATCTCGCGGATATCCCGGTTGTACTTCTTGTGCTTGCGCTCCAGCCAGATTTCAATGGTGCAGATGGTGGTCTTTTCGATTTTGCATCCCGAGGGAATATAATCCTTTTCCGCTACGTCTCCTGCCAGAGCCGTCCCCGTGAACAGTACGGCCAGTGCGGCCCCGAGAATCCCTATCCGTAATGCTGATTTCATTGGTGCGTCCTTCCTTTCCAGTCTTGATGGCTTAATCGTATGTGAATGCGTCATTGTAACTTAATAAGACCGTCCGCTCAGCTTAATATTCCCACGATTTTCTCCTGCCGGTCATCGGACAGACGAGAGTCCCGGAAACTTTGGATGTGACCGACCAGTTTTCCAACCTCCATGATATTGAAATCGCTGTCGCCCGTCAGTCGGGCACGGGTAAAGACCACCAGTGGAATATAAGGATACTTCCCAACCAGCCGCTCCAATTTTCCGATCACTTTGCGGATATCCCACAGCGGATTGTATATCTTCTTCAGTCCCCCACCCGACACCCGCCACTCCTCCCGGTTGAGCCGCACCTCGACGCGGCCCGGCTCCCGGCATTCCTTGATGATGAATACACCATAAGGCGACACCACCGTATAGTCGATGCGAATCATCCCGTGCTCGCCCTGTACGATGGAACCGGAGAGAACGGTATAAGTATCATCCAGTCGCTTCAGGAGAGACCCGACCGAAATTTCCGGACCCAGTTGGCGGCTTCGCGAAATAAAAAACCCCACCGCCAGAATCGCAACGATGCTGCCGGCAATCATCCACGGGTCCATAAGGAATCACTCGTTGATTTCGTCGATCAGTTTGGACATTTCATCCAGAGTTCTCTGAATCAGAGGAGGCGGAAGATGTTCTTCGCCGGAACCGTCGCTGAGAAATTCCTTGTCCAGTTCATCGTCAACGGAACCCTCCTCGGTGGTCGGCTGTTGTTCGGCTTTCTTAAACCAGGCATGCAACTGCTTGTGCTCGCTGAGTTCCACCCAATCGAGGCCGTCGCTGGATATCTCATCGGTGGAAAACAGCTTGCCCTGTTCGATGCCCGGAACCAGCTTGCGGGTGGAAACGGAAAGTAGCACTTGTTCCCCTCGCCGCAAGATAACGGTCTTCAGGGTTTTGCGCTGGGGATGGGACGATTCGTTTTCCATGCGGAGTTCTCCGGCTCAAATGGGTTATGGACCCGAAAAAATTCAACGGGAAGCAAAGGGGTCCGGCGGCTCAAAACTTTTAACGGTGCCGGGGGATGCCCCGCCTCCTCCCCAGAGGGGGAATGGGTTGACCGTTAACACCTCTCGATATCCCCGTGCACAATTTGGAATTTTTAAATTACTTGCGGAGGTACTCCGCCTCCGGCTTCCGGTTTTGGGATTTCCTTCAATTCAAATTTCATTCCGGAAACCCGTGGATACAATTGTGGCGCAGTGGTCTGCGGCCGGTGCGGAAGGCTGTCCAATTCCTCCCGGTACACATTCAGCCGGGACAGGGTCACCGCTCCGCGCTCCGGACAATTTTGCTGGACGCTTTCCGACACCCGGCGGCCGAACACAATGATATCAAGAAGTGAATTGCCCATCAAGCGATTGGTGCCGTGCACGCCACCCGTCACCTCCCCCGCCGCCCACAATCCGGAGCGCTCGGTTTGGCATTCGACATCGATGCGCACGCCGCCGTTCTGGTAATGCAGTGTCGGATAAATAAGCAGGGGTTGCGTGATGGGGTTGATTCCGTAGCGTTTGAAACGGTGGATCAATCCGGGAAACTGTTTGGTGAGGGTGTCCTTTCCTTTTGTCTGTTCGATCAACGGCGTATCGAGCCACACCCCGCGGCGCCCGGTCGGGGTCTCGACACCCCGCCCCGCCACCACCTCACGAATGATTGCCGCCGCCACCACATCGCGGAAGGTCATCTCGTCGATGAACCGCTCGCCATTGACGTTCAGGATTTGCGCGCCGGCACTGCGAATCGATTCGGTCACCAACTGACCCACCAGCGCTTCCGGATAACTGGAGCCGGAAGGATGATACTGATGGCTCCCGGGGAATACCAGCGAACAGCCCTGCCGGTACGCCAGAACCAACCCATCGCCGGTCGCGCCCAGATGATTGCTGGTGGGATAACCCTGGAGCCGCAACTGACCGCTCCCGCCCGTGGCGAGAATCACCGCGCGCGCGGAAACCGTGACCAGTTTTCCCGTTTGTGTATTCCATAATACAGCGCCGGTGACGCAGTCCTTGCCGTCGTCGGTCAACTCCACCGCCGCATGGTGTTCGAGGACATGGGCCGCACCCGACATCACCGCGTTTTTGAGTACGCGCATGATTTCGAGTCCCGTGAAATCGCGGCAGGCCAACACGCGCGGCGTCGAGGTGCCGCCGCCTTTACGGAAGCGGAACGTGCCGTCGTCATTTTGATCGAACAGTGTGCCCAAACGCGTCAGCCAACGGATACCCGCTGGGCCTTCTTCACATAAATGACGCAGAAGATCGGTGTCGTTTTTGCCGTGACCGCCGACGTAGCTGTCGGCGAAATGCCGCCGGGTAGAATCGGATGGGCCCAGCGCCGCCTGAATGCCGCCCTCGGCCATCACCGTGTTGGCATCGCCGAGGCGCAACTTGGTGGCGAGATGCACGGTCAAACCGGAATTCGCGAGGCCCAGGGCCGCCGTCACCCCGGCTCCGCCACCGCCAATGATCAGGACGTCGGTTTCAATATCAACATTCGGTTTAAAATCTTTTGGAATCGGACTGTCCGATTCCAACAGATCCGCCAGCTCCATCGGGAAAGCATCTGAATCGGCGTTGGGCCCGACGTGAATCTTGCGTTCGTTGCCAACGTAATCGGGATGGTATTCCTGGATCAGGTTTTGTGCCTCGTCGTCGCTGATCGCCGGAGGGGATTGGCTCATGCGCTCTGCACGAGTTTGTTCCACCATGCCTAAAGAAGTTTTAGCCCAATCCATTACGAAAACTCCGGGTTTAAATTTACCTGCGGAGGTACTCCGCCCCAGTCCATCATGCGATGGTTCCTTCTTTACGGAAAGCTTTGGCGCGTTGTAATCTTTCTTCGTCGTCACAATTCAACAGATGCTCCCACTCCTGCTCAGCCTGATCGCTCATCGCCGCCTCGCGGGTCTGGTCGAGG
>QIDN01000077.1 GCA_003229345.1 Nitrospirota bacterium
AATCAAGACATCCAGAGGGGAGTCCGGCTTGTGTAACTGCTCCGGAGAAAAAGAAAGATCAGGCGGCAGGTCAGCCACTTTACCAGGTTGAATGAGGTTCACCAGAATCAACCCCAAAACAATCGCAAGCAAACTGGTGCCCAGATAATACGCAAGGGTTTTAATCCCCAGCCGCCCCAGTTTTTTGGAGTCCCCCACCCTCGCGACTCCCGAAATAATGGAAAGGACGACCAGCGGGATAATAATCATCTTTAACAGCCGGATAAAAACAACACCCAACGGCTCGACGATGCGGGAGCCCTCCCCCACCACCAGATAAAACAACCACGCCAGGGCCATCGCGATCAAGATTTGCCAATGCAGTTTGAGTTTCATTTTATGATTCCCGGGAAGAGAGGTTTCGGGAAAAAGTCAGGGGAGCTTTTGAGAGCGGAGCCGGGTCAGCATATAAATCGAAAATCCCAACACGAAAATCCCAATGAACTGGGAAGTGGAAAGCGCATCCGGCACGGCATATCCCCGGTCATCGCCCCGATAAAATTCAATGATGAATCGGCCGATGGAATACAGAATGCCGTACACCCAGAATACCTGCCCGTTAAACGTTTTGCGTTTGCGCAACCAAACCAGGATTCCAAAAATGATCAGCGCGTTAATGGAAAGATAAATCTGAGTCGGATGTAAAGCGATATTGAGTGGCGCAAGCGACTTGGGATCAGTGAACGTGATCGCCCAAGGCGCATCGGTACGAATTCCATAACAGCAACCCGCGAAAAAACATCCCCAACGGCCGACCGCTTGTCCGACGGCAAGACAGGGCGCTAGAATATCCGCGACCTGCCAGATGGGAAGTGCGTGTTTGCGCATGTAATACCAGGCCATCGCGACCGCCCCGATCAACCCGCCATAAAAAACCAGCCCACCCTTCCAAAACTTGAGCACTTCAAGGGGATTGGCAACAAAATATCGGTACTCAACGATAATATAAAGAGCGCGGCCGCCCACCAAAGCAGCGATGGCGATGTAAAAACACAGGTCCAGGATTTTCTGCTGGTCCAACCCATCCTGCTTCGCCCAACGAGCCGCCAGCAGGATTCCGGCAAAAAAACCGGTCGCCACCAGAAGGCCGTAGGTAAAAATTTTGAGATTCAAAAAACCGAACTCAACTAGAATGGGATGCATGGCTTAGCCTTGGTTAAGAGCTTAACGGCGTGTTAGGTGCTCTCGGGAGTGTCCGAAGAGTCCTCCGCTTGAGGAATCTTTCCGGCCTGGATCAAATCCACGAACATCAATAGTACTCCAATAGTAATACAGGAGTCTGCAATATTAAATGCCGGCCAATGATAACTTCCATAAAAAAAATCGAGGAAATCGATCACCTCCTGATACAGGATCCGGTCGATCAGGTTCCCAATCGCTCCGCTGAAAATCAGAATCAACCCAACCCGAACCATTTTATTTTCCGGCGGCGTCTGATGAAAAAATATCAGAATAGCAACAATAGCGATAACCGAAAATCCGATGAACAGATAAGTCTTGTATTCGGACGACCAATCCGCACCCAAACCAAACGCCACTCCAGGATTGCGAATATGGGTGATCGCGAAAAAATTATCGATCACCATTATAAAACGATGTTTCGGAATATGGGTATTAACCCACATTTTGGTGTATTGATCCAGAATGATCAGAACATTGGAAGCCAGGAATAGTTGAAGATAACGATTGCTCAAGGGTATTCAGGCCTTTGCAGATTCAAGGTTTTTCACGCAACGCAGACAGATACTGGGATGTTCGGATGTCGGTTCTTCTACGAAATAATTCCAGCACCGCTCGCATTTGTTTCCCGGAGCCGGATGAACCGCGATTTTAATGCCCTCTATAGATTCGCTGACATACACCTTCGTCTCATCTTTCAGTGTACCGACGATTTCCACTCCGGAAACGATAAAAATATATTTTAATTGATCCTGCTCCCGCTCCAAAACCGCTTTCAAATCTTTTGGAAGCTCCAGGCGGACCACGGCATCCAGAGAATGGCCGATCACTTTTTCCTGTCGCTGCAACTCCAAAGCCTTGCTGACCTCCCCTTTCAACTGGCTGATCTTTTCCCACTTATCCACCAAATCATTCGAAAAGGAAACCTGGGACAAATCCGAAAATTCACTCAAATGCACACTGGATGCCTCGTCCCCTTTGGAAGGAATGAAGGACCAGACTTCTTCGGAAGTAAAACTGAGGACGGGTGCCATCAATTGCGCCATCCCCTTCAGCAATTCATACATCGCGGTTTGCCCCGACCGCCGCTCTTTAGAGTTTTTGGGATACGTGTACAAACGATCCTTCACGATATCCAGATAAAACGCGCTCAAGTCGACGATGCAAAAATTATAAAAAGAATGGTAGAAGACGTGAAACTCAAAATCATCAAACGCCTTCAGAATTTTCTCAGACACGGTACGGAACCGGTAAAGAATGTAGCGGTCGATTTCCTCCAACTCGTTCACAGGAACAGCATCTGATTTGGGATCAAAATCACTCAAGTTGCCCAGCAGAAACCGGAAGGTATTGCGGATTTTGCGGTAGGCTTCGGTCAGGCGCTTCAAAATCTCATTCGAAATACGAATGTCCTCCCGGTAATTTTCCGAGGCCACCCACAGCCGCAACACTTCGGCGCCGTATTGATCGATAATTTTTTGCGGAGCAATGACGTTGCCCGCCGACTTGGACATTTTCTTGCCCTTGCCATCAACCACGTACCCGTGAGTCAGCACTGTTTTATAGGGCGCGGCGGATCGGGTGCCCACCGACTCCAGCAAGGAGCTGTGAAACCATCCCCGATGCTGATCACTGCCTTCAAGGTACAGGTCAGCCGGCCATTGCATATCGGGATCATTCTCCAAGACAGCGGCATGGCTGACACCGGAGTCGAACCAGACGTCGAGAATATCCATTTCCTTGACAAAATTTTTGCTTCCGCAAGAGCATTGGTAACCGGCAGGTAATAATTCCTCAGCTTCCTTTTCGAACCAGAAATCCGCGCCATGCTGTTCCACCAGCTCCACAATATGCGACATCACTTCCGGAGAAGTCACAGGTTCTTCACATTGCTTGCAGGTCAATACCGTAATAGGAACCCCCCAGGCGCGTTGACGCGACACGCACCAGTCCGGGCGGTTTTCCACCATGCTGTAAATGCGTTCCCGGCCCCAGGGCGGAACCCAACGGGTCTTGTTAATTTCTTCCAGAGCTTTGGTGCGCAAGCCATCTTTGTCCATCGGGATAAACCATTGCGCGGTTGCCCGGAAAATGATCGGCTGATGACAGCGCCAGCAATGCGGATAGGAATGGTCGACCTCGCTGTCGGAAACCAGAAACCCATCGTCATCAAGTTTTTTTATGATATTCGGGTTCGCCTTGGTGACAAACTGTCCGGCAAAATGTTCGACATCAGGTTTGAATACGCCGGCGTCATCCACGGGATTATAAGTATCCATCCCGTATTTCTGCCCGACGATATAATCCTCCTGTCCATGCCCCGGTGCCGTGTGCACACATCCGGTCCCCTGCTCGAGCGTAACATGATCTCCCAGAATCACTGGAGATTCCCGGTCGATAAACGGGTGCGAGCAAACCACGCCTTCCAAATCTTTACCGGAACATGTTCCCAGCGTTTTTGCATCCTTGATATCCCACTCTTCCAGCAAACCCGATGCAAGCTCCTTGGCCACGATCCAATATTCCCCATTGTGCGACACCGCCGTGTACTCAAAATCCGGGTGCAGGCAAATCGCCAGGTTAGCCGGCAAGGTCCAGGGAGTGGTGGTCCAGATGACAAAATGTGTTTTGGACGGGTCGAGCCCTTTGATCTGATCGTTCCAGTTGGACTTGACGGGGAACTTCACATAGATGGATGGCGAACGGTGATTCTCGTGTTCCACTTCCGCTTCCGCCAGAGCGGTCCGGCAGGTGGTGCACCAGTGAACAGGCTTGAGCCCCTTGTACACCATGCCCTGCTTGATAAATTTGGCAAATTCACGGACAATGGTCGCCTCGTAAGAAAAATCCATTGTGAGGTAAGGTTTGTCCCAACTGGCGAACACCCCCAACCGCTTGAACTCTTCCTTTTGAATATCGACGAAATTGGCAGCATATTCCCGACAAAGCTTGCGAATTTCACTTTTGCTGAAATCCTTTTTCTTCTTCTTCAGCTCCTTGCCCACCTGATGCTCGATCGGCAAACCATGGCAATCCCACCCCGGCACAAAGCTGGCGTCGTATCCTTTCATATTTTGGATTTTGACAACAAAATCTTTGAGGATCTTGTTCAAGGCATGCCCCATATGAATATGACCATTGGCATAAGGGGGGCCATCATGAAAAACGTATTTGGGTTTACCTTTCTTCTCCTTGCGGATTTGGCCGTACAGATCCTCCGCCTCCCACCGCTTCAGAGCTTCCGGTTCCTTCTTGGTCAGATTCGCCTTC
>QIDN01000326.1 GCA_003229345.1 Nitrospirota bacterium
GCTATATGATAAGGACTTTAACGACATCGGCTGCTGCGATCGGGTTGGTCAATATCTCGTTGATGGTCGCTTTTTTAGTTCCTTTTGCAACGCCCGTTATCGCCTTTTGTTTCTTCGCTTCATACCTGTATTCATTTATCGCAGGGGGAATGGAGCGGGTCAGAAATTAAGCGGGAGGGATGGCCCCGGAGAGGCTGTCGGTTTCCATTGACCCGTGCACTGGGAGGCAAGGCGCGTTAAATAAGATTCATGTTGGACAGGGCGATAAAGAGATACCAGGCGCAGGCCATGGTCAAAATGGGGCCTCCCCAGATTTTCAGGGTCGACCACGTTCCCATGTGTTTAACCAGTTCTTCTTCGGGACGGTTGCTGATGACAAAAGGGTGGGACTTCTTTTTTTTGAAGATCAATTTCGTTTTGGGGATTAACTCCTTCAGCTTTTCCTTGCTGTATTTGTCGGACAGTCTCCGTGCAAGAATTGCCGCACCTCGTTCCAGTTCGTCGTAATCCAGAGTGCCGTCACGGTTGGCATCGTACCGGGCCTTTAACTTTTCATCCTCTTGAATCACCTTTTTGGCTTTCAGAAAATACTTCAGTTTGGGTTTTTTGATTTTTTCAAACCGCAATCCGGATTCTGCGTACCCCAGGACATAAACTTCCTCATTAGGTTGGAAGCACCATTCCATAAGCCGGTATTTTTCCGAGAATAACCAGGAGGTTTTTTTGAATTTGAATTTTTTCAGCTTATGTTGGTTTGTCTTGAGGGATTTTCGCAATGGGTCAGGTATTTCATCCAAGTTGCTGGAGCTGAAATAGCAATTATTGGTTTTGCATTTCCGGTTGATCTTGGCTCCCTCTACCAGGATAAGAGCGGTGGCTCCGCTTTGATCGTCGATGTAAAACCCTTCATGCGAATAAAACTGATCGATGGTCACCCAGTAAGTGCTGTTTTTTCGGCGCCGCTCTACCTGGATTTCGATGTGATAAATGGCGCACTGTTGTCCGGTGAGTGGCGCGGTGACCAGCCTTTCTTTTTCCGCAATGATGTTTCCCTTGATCTCAACATCAGTCCCCACGGCACCGGTATTGATTTTTGAAGTGGGAATATTTTGAATGGTGCGTTTGATTTTGAGTTCTTTGAAGCCCCTGAAAAACCAGACGACCCCCATGACCACGCCGACCGCCGCGCCCATAATCAGATCGCTTTCATTGGTGGAGTAGGTTGCCATCAAGTGTTGGGGTTATGGGAAAAATAAAACAAACAAGTAGGCCGCGCACCCAGTGGTTAAAATGGGGCCGCCCCAGATTTTCAAAGTGGACCAGGTGGCCAGGTCTTTGATCAAGTCTTTTTCAGACATATTGCTGATGTAAAATGGGTTCGGCTTTTTCTGTTTGAAGATCAACTTAGTTTTGGAGGCCAGATCCTCCAGCTTCTCCTTGCTGTACTTGGCTTCCAATTGCTGGGCGATGATTTTGGCGCCCCGCTCCAGTTCCGCCTCGTCCAACTTGCCATCCTGATTGGTGTCGAAACGCGATTTCAGTTTGTCGTTTTCCTGGATAACTTTTTTGGCTCTTAGGAAAGTTTTGAATTTCAGGGTATTGCGTTTGGGAGTTCTCAGTCCGGAATCGGCATGGCCGAGGACGAATATTTTTTCGCCTACTGAGAAGTGCCATTCCCGGAATCGGAACCGGTTTGAAAAGAGCCACGAGGTATTTTTCAATTTGAATTTTCTCAGCTTTTTTTGGTTGGACTCAAGAGCCTGGCGCAATCCTGCGGGCATCTGGTCAAAATTATTGGATTGCAATTCGTAGTCCCGGGTGCCGCCTTTTCTTTTGATGATTGCTCCATTGACCAATACCATGGCGTTAGCTCCACTGCGATCATCGATAAAAAAACCTTTACCCGAATTAAAGCTTTCGACGGTGACCCAACGCCCTCTGTTAAACCCGGTTCGGGAATTGTGGCTTCCCAACGAACTTCCCCGGTGACTGCGGTTCCGTTCCCAACGTTGAATTTCTATAGAGTAAAAAGCGCAAGGGCGTCCGCTGATAGGAGCGTGGACGATTTGATCTTTTTCGCAAACGATCCGGCCAGTGACTTCGACGTTGGTTCCAACGGCGCCGGTGTTTATCTTAGAGGTAGGAATATTTTGGATAATGCGTTTGGATTTGAGTTCCCTGAATCCGGCGAAGAAAAAGTAAATGCCGAGGCCCAGCCCTATCAGGGCTACGATCGGTTCACTGCCTTCTATATGGACTCCACTCATGATTACTGCTGGATTTGTTATGGTCTAAGAAACAACTCAGCCAAACTTGGGAATCTTAATGTTGATTTTGACATCCGCGCGTTCTTTTTGGCTGACCTTGAACATTTCTTCGTCCTGATAATTGAGCATGCCGGCGACGAGAACGTCTGGAATCTGTTTGATACGGATGTTGTAGTTATTGACGCTATCGTTGTAGAATTCCCGCCGGTCCGCCAGGGTTTCTTCCAGATGGGAGATGCGCTCCTGGAGTTGCATGAAGTTCTTGTTGGCTTTCAAGTCGGGATAATTTTCTGCCAGGGCAAATATGCCTTGCAGAGCCGCGGTAACTTCGTTGCTGGCTTCCGATTTTTTGGTAACGCCGCTTGCCTTGAAATATTTTTCTCGGGCCTTCATGAGCTGGTCTAAAATGCCTTTTTCGAATTCTGAGTAACTTTCGCACACGGAGATCAGCTTGGGAAGTTCGTCATGACGCTGTTTTAGGATGACGTCGATGTTGGACCATGATTTTTTAATGTTTTCTTTCAGGGAGATCAGGCCGTTGTAAATGGTTATGAAGTAGCCGATAATGGCCAGTGCCCCGAAGAGGACAATTCCCAAAAAGATTAAAATTCCTGTGCCCATCCGTTTTTCCTTCCGTTAATGAGGTGGGGTCAAACCCCTTCCCGTTTAGAGTTACGCTTGCGATGTTCTATAGATTGAAGAATAATTATATTATCAAGGTTAAGGGAACCGCGATGAATAATCAAAATTTTTTAGGAGGTTGTGTCTATAAGCCACATCCATTGCTGGCGGGACGAGGTTCCCAGTAGAGAAAGCGCTCCGTGAGTTTATAAAGAGTTAACATCTTCTTCATCGACGATATTTTCTGCCAAGCCGTCCTCAATAACGGCGTCGGCCAAATTCCCATAACCACCCGGCTCGTAATTTTCGACATTCTCGTTGTCGAAGTCGTCAAAATAAACGGAATGTTCTTTTTCGCACCATTCCCGGATGGTATTGCTGAATCTCAGAATTCTTTGCACCGCTTCCAGTTTGTCCATAGACTTTCAATCCATATTGATAATAATGTGGTATGCCGAAATCCCGTGTAACTTAGTGCCAAAGAAATTTATGGGATTATTTAAAAACGACTCTATAATATTAAAAGACCTTTTTGGGATAAATATACACTAAAAAGAAAAAGGTAGTCTAAAGGATAAAAATATGGCAATGAAAATTAATGATTTGGTTGGGGCCTGGGCGGCATCTCCGCCCATATTGTACTATCAACTTCGTGAAAAATTGGATGATCCAAATGCTAGTTTCGACGATTTGGCAGCCATTGTCAAAACCGACCCGGCAATGAGTGCGCGTCTTCTTAAAATCGTCAATAGCGCCTTTTATGGGTTCGATGAAAAGGTGGATACGTTAACGCACGCCTTGAATATTATCGGTACTGAGCAATTGACCGATCTGGCATTAGCCGCAATTGTTACCAGCAAGTTTCAGGGGATTCCGCGTGACCTGATTAATATGGAAACTTTCTGGATGCACAGCATCGCCTGTGGCATTGCTGCCCGGGGAATAGCCAAGCGTATGTCGGGTGTGGAAACTGAGAAAATGTATTTAGGGGGGATGCTTCACGATATTGGAAGTTTGATTATTTTCAAGGAATCCCCGGAGGACGCCAGAAAAATTCTACTTCGCTGCAAAGAAAGTGGCGAGAATCTTTTCAAAGTTGAAAAAGAGATTCTTGGTTACGATCATGCGGAAGTCGGGGCTTTGCTGTTGACCGAGTGGAAGCTTGCCGATAGATTAGCGGAAATGGTGAAATACCATCACCAGCCCGCGAATGCAGGAGATTATCTGAAAGAGACCTGTATCATTGCCCGGGCAGATGTGTTGGTTTACGAAATGAAAATCGGGAATAGCGGAGAACCAGGAGTGCCTGAATTGGATCCAAGGGTCTTGGAGATGACTCCGTTATCCGACGAAGAAATTAACGGACTAAAAGAAGAAATTACCGCGCAGGTAGACGACACGGTTCGAATGTTCTTTTAGTCGCAACTTTCATTGGCTATGCAAAAATCCAAACCCAAATTTTGTGTGGGGCAGTTGATCCATCATAAAAAGTTTGACTACCATGGGTTGGTACTGGGTGTCGACCCGGAGTTTAACAATACTGAGGAATGGTATGAAATCATGGCCC
>QIDN01000181.1 GCA_003229345.1 Nitrospirota bacterium
GCAATCCTTTGAAGCAAAGGAACGCCCGGAGCACTCAGAGCGTCAAACCCCGATTTCAAAAGACGCACCCCCTCCTCCGCCGCAAGCGGAGAATGAACAGAGCGACTCGCGTCCCATAGCTCCGGATAGTGAACGACGAGGCCCGGCTCCAGTGCATGATGACGAGACGCACTCCCATTCTGATGAACCGGCATCGAAAGCACCGGTCAATCCCTTTGCATTACCGTTGGAACGTTTGGCGCGGGAATTGAATCCGACCGATAGCGCTCCGGGTTTGTTCGATAACACCAAATCTTCTGCAGTGGATGCGTTGGCAGGACTCTTCGATAATCATGGTTTGAATGCAGAGGGGTCCTCTGCCATCGACACGCTGAAAGAATTACTGTCGGGTTTGAATATCGATTCGGAAACGATCAACCAATTAGTTGAAGCATTGAATAACGGAGACGCGGCGGGAGTTCAAGGCATCCTCAACGCCCTGCGCGGTTTACTCCAGGCTTCTAATCAGGTAGCTCAGGCCCCGGTAGCGGAAATTGTTGCTGAAGTTGCAGGTAACCGGTTGAACCAGCCGGAACAACGGGCGCTGGACCTTCTGGTGCGTGCCGGATTGACGCAGGAAGAAGCGCTGCAGGTGATCCAGCAGGTGCGCGCGGGGACCACCTCGCAACCCGCCACCGACAACTCAACGCAACTGTCGAAAACCGCCTTGGATGCCATCGCGTCAAAACTGAATTCAGAAAACTCCAACGGCTCCGGAAACCTGCAAAACGGCGACTCCAGTGGTTCCGCCAAAAACTCCTCCGATGGCCCGCGTAATTTTACGGGGCTGGCGGCGGAGCGGCTGGAAACGCTGGCTTCTCTGATTGCACCGGATAAAGCCGGCAACGCGCAAATCAATCCGTTGATTGCAAAACTATCGGCATCTCCTTTACTGAACCTGAATGCCTCCGGGCAACCGGCTCAAGGCGTTCTGGCAGAGGGAGCACAGGCTCCTGCAGCAGTAGCGGACGCAGCCGCCAAAGGTGTGGAGTTCGTAAAACCGGCAGTGACGGAAACGTATAACGGACGGGCGTCGATGGATAAACCCATCACCGCACAGATCATTGAAAAATTCGCCATGCGGGGTTTCGGCAATCAGAGGGAAGTGCATATCAAGCTGGATCCTCCCTCGCTGGGAACCCTCCGCATGAGTGTGTCGACCAGTGGTGAAAGCGTACGAGCCACGATCGTCGCGGAAAACAGTGTTGTGAAATCGATCATTGAAAACAATTTAGCGCAGTTGAAAGACTCCATCACTCACCAGGGCGTCAAGATTGACAGCTTCAACGTACTGGTGGGCGGTAATGCCAGCCATTCGGCGGAGGGACATAAAACAGCTTTGGATTATCTTGGACAACTGGGACGGGAAGGGTCGATGGCCTATGAACAAGCGGAAGAGATAGTAGCTTTTCACCGACCCATTTTTTTGAATGAAAACCAATCCTTCAGCATCTTCGCCTGATGGGATTGCAGACAATAAAGTTTTAGCAGGAGGCAGGACTCATGATTGAAGGAATTATACCCAGCACGCAATCAACCACATCGACCACCCCAGCCAGCGCGCAACAGCCGCTGGGCAAGGAGGATTTCCTCCGGTTGCTGGTGGCCCAGCTCAGTGCGCAGGATCCGTTGAACCCAATGGAGGCCACGGAGTTCACCGCTCAACTGGCCCAGTTCAGCTCTCTCGAGCAGATGACCAACATCAACAGCACGCTGGAAGAACTGGTGGCCGCGCAACAGGCTATGGGTAATTCTTCATTGATCAGCATCATCGGCAAGTTCGTCGACATCCCCGGCAATTCATTTGAATACACGCAGGGAGAGACGACCAACCTGACCTATAACCTCGGTGCGGAAGCCGACACGACCAAAATTGAAATCTATAACAGCACTGGAGCCCTTGTGAATACACTCAACGGTCCCGGTGCGGAAGGCAGCAATCTGGCCGTTTGGAACGGACTCGACAGCCAGGGCAACCCGGTCGCTTCCGGGTTCTACACCTTCAAAATTCAGGCGACGGATTCCTCAGGAAAACCCGTCACTGCCGAGACCTTCACCACTGGCTTGGTAACCGACGTGCTGTTTGAGGAAGGCAAGGCGTTCGCCGTGGTCAACGGTCAGAAGTTGGCCGCTGAAGAAATTACGAGAGTATCCATCAACTAAGAAGCAGGAGAATAGTCATGTCACTTATAGGAACACTAACAACGGGCGTTTCGGGAGTTCTCACCAATGCCCGCGCACTGAATATCATCGGGGACAACATCTCCAACGTCAATACCACGGGGTTCAAAAGCAGTAGAGCTGTTTTTGGCGATTTGTTCAGCACCTCGCTGGCTGGCGGCACCCTGACTTCGCAAGTGGGTAAGGGCGCTCAGCTTCTGGGTACCCTCCAATCGTTCCAGCAGGGAGCCTTCGAAAATTCCACCAGTGCTTTGGACCTGGCTATCGACGGCAACGGATTTTTCATCGTCAACGACGGCACCGGTAATTTTTACACCCGCGCCGGACAATTCCGCACAAACGAAAACGGATTGGTGGAAACCATCACCGGTGAAGTCCTGCAGGGATTCCAAATCACCAATAATGTGGTGGGCACAACGCTAACGGATGTCAGTTTGACAGGTGTTCAATCCCAGCCCCAGGCCACGACGGGATTTACCCTGGGTGCGCAGTTGGACGGCTCGGAAGTAGGAATCTTGCCGGGTCCGGCCCCTGCGTTTACATTCAACTCTCCGATACAGGTTTTCAACTCGGTGGGAACGCAGGATATTCTTAACATCCAGTTCACCAAACAGAATACCGTTACCAATGGGTGGGATTTTCTCATTACCTCGCAGGAAGGAGTGGTCACGGCGGCCACCGATTCAGGAACTCTGTTCTTCGATGCGACGGGTCAATTGTCGCTGGTCAACGGTGGTGCACTTGCGGACTTGGTTATCGATATCGATTATTCCGCATCGTCCCCGCCTGCAGCGGCATCTCAGCTGGTTACCTGGACTTTGACCGGTGGCGACATGACCGCCTTTGCCACGAGTTCGAGCAACAACTCGGTGATTCAGGACGGATTCGGGTCCGGTATCCTGATCGGCGTGGCGGTCGATTTCGATGGCACGGTTGCCGGATTGTTCGACAACGGCCAATCGCAACCGCTGTTCCAGTTGGGTCTGGCGAACTTTTTGTCCCCGACCGGTTTGACACGGCTGGGACAAAACCTGTTCGCCGAGTCGCGTCTGTCCGGTCAAGCGATCATCTCTTTGCCGGAAACCGGGGCTTTCGGTTCCGTGCTGGGCAACACGCTGGAATTATCGAACGTGGACCTGGCCGAAGAGTTCGTACAATTGATCAAAACCCAGCAAGCCTTCCAAGCCAGCGCGCGAATCATCAGCACGACGGATGACTTGCTTACTGAAACGGTGAACCTGACGCGTTAATCGTCAACCTCACCAACTTTAAAACCCGGGCCCCAGGGTCCGGGTTTTTTTAATGCGGCATATCCTAAAATTGGGTCCTTTTGAACCTATTTTCGTATCTCACAAAAAAGATTAATACTTGTGGCATCCCGGATCACTTTTACATTGGCAGATGAAATCCCCGCTTTTTCCGCCAGCTGGATTAAATCCTGTTCTGTTCGATGAATTAAAAACCATTGCCCACACAATTCCATCGGAATTCGGGTGGGTTGTGCAGGGTGAAAATTGCCAAACACGATTAAACCATTATCTTCCAGCCATGCATACATTCTTTTTACTAAAAATATTGCTTGGTCATCGTCTAAATAATCAAACAAACCAGATGACCAGATGAAGTTATATTTTCTAGAAGGTTTAAATCGCATAACATTACAATTGATCCATTGCGGTTGTACCCTGAAAGGCATTTGTCGAAATAATAATTTTGCAAAATCTATTGCATCAGCCTGATTATCAACAAAGGTTATATCTTGTAGAAATGCTAATGCCCCTTTGGTGTCCGCTTCGTTCATTATTTCCAGAGCATGCCGGCAAGATCCACAGGCTAAATCCAGAATGGATACCTTTGGATGCGATGCACCTACTTCCTCCATATAGTTTCGAAAAATAGATTTTCGATTCCTTACTGCAACGGCTTCCGGGTAATCATGGAATAAGGTGTCCCAAATTTTACCCAAACCATTTTCAGAAATTTTTTTGGTATAAATCCAATCAAGGAGTATATAATCTCCTGAATACCCAAGGGGTTTGTGACGCATCCTATGGTGCAAGGGGCTTTGATCTAATATCTCACAATTTTTAAAAAACCGATTCCTGATCTGTTCCTCATCGGGTCGCCCCTTAATCAAACAATCAATTGCAACTAGGCCTTCGACAAACCGATTTAAAAATTCCTGCTTATCCGTTCCGTCAAAGGACTTAATAATCGTCCCAGCGTCGATTAA
>QIDN01000249.1 GCA_003229345.1 Nitrospirota bacterium
GTTCGGCAGTGGCTACGGCAATGTCGTCAGCCAGATGCTGCCGTTTCTGGGATTCACCGTTGCGTCCATGGTGGCGGTGCTGGCCCTGAACACCTTCGTCATGACGACGCTGGATACGGCGGTGCGCATTACCCGGTTCATCGTGCAGGAAAGCGCGGGCGCGCGGGTGCCGATCATGCTCAATAAATATGCGACGACGGCGTTGGTCGTGGTGCTGGCGTATTGCATCGGCGCGACCGACGGCTGGCAGAAAATCTGGCCGATTTTTGGCGCGACCAATCAACTCATCGCGGCGGTGGCTTTATTCGTGATTTCCACTTACCTGATTGGAGTTCGGAAACCGACCACCTATACCCTGATGCCGGCGGTGTTCATGGTGGTGACCACCATCGCGGCGCTGGCGTGGCAGGCCTACCGGTTCATGACTGCGCCGCAGCCGAACTGGTTTCTGGGTGGAGCATCGGTGGTATTGATCGGGTTGGCGCTGTTTGTCGGATATGAGGGCTTGCAAGCCCTGAAAATGCATAAATTGCGTCCCCTGCCAGCGGAGGGAACTGGCTGACCGGGCAAGGCCCGGAGCAATTTTCGCTGGGCGGAAGGGTGTAATCTCAGGGTTACTTTCGCCAGCCAGGATTTAAGATTATCCGCGGCGAATCGCCGCCTGGGCCTTGCCCGGTGGGTCCAGCGTCACGCTGGTTCGCTACACGAGGTTTTAAATTGCGAGCGGAGGCACTCCGCCTTGATTTTCCACTGAAATATATTATGATGGGGTACATCAATCGAGGGTATGAATCGTGAAAATCAGTGAAGTACTGGCCCGCAAGGCCGAACAGAAAAACGCCGGGAAGCCGCCGGAAGATCGTCCGCGAAAGCCGGTCGACAAAAAGGTACTCAAGGTGATTCGTACCCGCGAGACTCCCAACCCCAAGGCCCTGCAGTTCGTTTTGAACACGCAAATTCTCGAGAATGGCTATCGGTCCTTCACCAACAAGGAAAGCTCGGTGGGCGATGCCCTGGCGCCGGCTTTGCTGGATCATGACGAGATTACGAGTGTTTACATCATGAAAAATTTTGTCACCGTTACCGTGGGGAACGAAGCCGATTGGCATCACCTGAAGACCCCGGTGTGGAGCATCATTGACGAAAAAGTCCATGTGTACCCGTCGGATACGGCTGCCGAGAAGATCGATATCGATGTTTCCGATTTTCACGCGCTCCCGCATGAAAAAAAGTTGGAAGCTGTTGAAATGGTGCTGGACCGTTCCATCCGGTTCCAATTGTCCCAGGATGGCGGTGGAGTGGACCTCAAAGGATTGGAGGGTAATGAAGTGCAGATTCATTATCAGGGTGCCTGCGGCGATTGCCCGTCGTCCCTGACCGGCACCCTCCAGCATATCGAGCGGCTGATCAAACAACAGCTCGACAGCGACCTCACCGTTAAATCCGTTTAATTCCTTCCTACTGTATTATCAAACCCTTTAAGTTTTTGAGTAACCGTTTTGTTTTATTTTTTTGAGGCTTGATTCCAAGCAGAGTCATTTGTGGGTGGGATGCCGGGCCTTCCAGCTTGAAATGGGTTTCGATCAATCCTCCTTCGGATTGCGCTTTCGAAAGAAGCTGAGCCAGTTGAGGTGAGGAGTGGAGAACCTTGTTCATATTAAATTTTGGGACAGCTTTGCCCAGCATATTCAATGACTGGTTGTGTCCATCGAAGAGGCCTTCGAAATAAACATCCATCGGCCTGCCCTTCAAGGTGAGGTTGCTGGTGTTGAATTTTCCGTTGATGATTTTAAAATTGCCTCCCAGGTAATCAAACCGCAATCCTCGTATATTTCGTTTCCGAAAAAAAGCAGGATCGATGACGGCCAGAATGGTTTTGACCTCTTCCGCTTTTTCGAAATTAACAGGGGAGACTTTTAATGAAACGTTGCCGAACAATCCACGGATTGCCGGAAGTTTTTCAGGAATATGACCGTTTACCGAGCCGTGTGTTCTCATGATTCCCTGTATTTGATTTTTAGTGAAATCGCCTGCCGAAAGGTTTTTCCCCAAAAATTCAAATTTATATTTCTTTGATTGCGTGTGGTAAGTCCCATGCGCAGTGAGGGTGCCACGCCCCGGGGTAAATGTGGATCGTTCAAGAACCACCTTGCCGGGGGTAACGGATACTTGTGCCGTTACTTTCCTGAAACGGATGTTATCCACCACCACCCGGTTTGAAATCACATTCATGGATACAGGTTTGTCCGGATGCGATTCGAATTGGACCTCGGTTTTCTGTGAGGATAACTTAAAACTTTTACCTGCCAATACCAGGTTTTCCCCCAGTAGAGAACCGGTGACGAGCGGAGGTCCCTTCATGTTCCAAGGGATGGCTACTTTCAGAACTCCGGAAACCAGGCCTTTGGATTGTTCCCAGCCTTTTGGGGTAATCAGCTGGGAAAAATCGAGGTTGGTCATATGAATCTCCGTCTCCAGCAAAGGGTTGGGATCTTCGGTGGTCTTGAAGGGGAAGGGCTGTTGACCTTCGATACGGGCTTTCCCATTAAGCGTTTCCCCTTGAATTTCATACAGGATATGATTTTCTTCCCACCGGGCCGTTCCCTTGATCTGGGAGACCAGCAACTCGTGTTCTCCGATGGGAATTTGGGCATCCCTGGTCACGAAGCGGGCTTCCGCTTTCAAGTCGCGCCGCAAGGACTCCGTATCCACCAGGGAGTTGAGAGGGCAGGAGGCGAGTAGGGTCAATTGTTCAATTTGAAAGGGGATTCCATTGTTTCCAGAAGTTTCGCCTTGTTCCTCCGGGAGGAGGTTGAATGCCCGGATCAATTCTGAGGTGTCAAAAGGCTTGGTGCGAATCTGGACTTCCAGCCGGGAGGTTTTCGAGAGCACATCATCGGCCTCAATTCTTCCCAGTAGAAACAGTGGCCCCAGGTCCAGATGGAGATCTTCCAGGATCACATCGATCACTTCGGCACTGGGTCGGCGGACTTTCAAATCAAACGAAAATCCGAGCGGTTCACTTTCGTTCGGTTTACCTGCAACGCTACGAATGATCTGAAGGGTTCCTTGCTCCACATGGATATTTTCGGCGGTGATATGAAATTTTTTCAGTCGGCTTCGAAACGCATCAATGATAAGACGGTCAATCAGTGTCGGTGAAGGTTCTTGTGGAAGGTCTTGTTCAGCCTGGGCCGGAGTCTCGGACGTTATCACCTGAGCCATTGAATAGTCTCCCACGGTTCTTTTCTTAAGGGAAGACAACGAAGTTTTTTTAAACTCCGTTTTCAGGGGGTCCTTGGAATCTCGGTACACTTTGATCCTCGGTTTGACAATGGACGCATTTTCGACTACCAACTCTCCGCTTAACAGAGGAAGGACTTTGACTTCAAGGAACAAGCTTTCTGCCCATAATAGTTGATGAGCTCCATCGCTACTGTGAACGGTCAGCCCACCGGCTTCCAGGCCCAGGCCGTGAGAATATCCCAAGTCGAGAAATTGTATCTCCACCTGTGTCCCGGTGTTTTCGGATAATGATTTTGCCAGGGATTGCCGGAGGGTGTCCATGTCCAGAAACATCACGATGATCCCGGTGCCTGCAATCAGCAGAGCGAGGCTCAGCGCCATCACCTTAAAAAGTTTTTTCCACTTTTTAGAGGGTGTTTTTTTCCAGGGGGTGTATTCAGAATCTTTGGAAACGCGGTTCATAGGAGATATCTTATATTATATGACGAAGCGCTTCTAGGGAAGGGGGTTTCCTGAATTTTTGGGGTCCAAGAGGTGGTAAGAGTTCGAAAGGGTTGCTTTTATAGGCTCAATGGGAAAAGAAAAAAAATAAGGAGACGGTCAGGACTGAGGTCTCAGCCTGCCGTCTCCAGTAAAACTATTGGTTTTTTAGGGGGTAATTATCGGAATTAAAATCCGAAACCGCCGTGATTGGCTGCTACCATGCATGCCAGCATGGGAAGCGAGAGCCAGGCATTGGTGCGGCTGGCGAGAAAAGCGATCCGCTTGCCTTTCGCCAGGGCGTCGCCTTCCAATTCTCCGGCGATGATTTTTTTCTGGTTGGGCCAGATCAGAACCCACACGTTGAGCGCCATGATGATGCCCAATAGCATTCCGACCATGATCTCAGGACTGGGAATGCCCTGAAGTTTGCCGCCGCGTCCCATCATATAGTAAATAATTCCCGTGATCACCGTCCATAAGGCGGCGTGCCGAAACAAGAATAAAGCCCTCGGCAGAATGATCTGCGTGTACGGTTTAGCCGCACCCGCCTCGGTCATCTTGGGCATGGACTGTACCTGCACCAAGTTGAAAAAGTAAAGCAGGCCGATCCAAAGAATTCCAACCAGCACATGAAAAAATTCAGCTACCCACATAAGCGCCCTCCTAAAGTTCCAAATTGATATTGGTGTATGGCAAACCTGAAAATCCGGGTAAATAACCAG
>QIDN01000198.1 GCA_003229345.1 Nitrospirota bacterium
ATGAACGTTGACCTTCTCCGGGTCCAGACCTAAAACATCATGAACGATTAAAGAAATAGCAGCAAATGCCTCGTTGATCTCAAACAGGTCGATATCGTTCAGTTGAAAGTGGGATTGATGGAGGACTTTTTTAACAGCATCAATCGGAGCCAGAGCAAAAGTGGCTGGAGACTGTGCGCACGTGGCGTACCCCACGATTCTGGCGATGGGGTTCAGGTCCGAGGATTTCCCGCCTACCACCAATGCCGCCGCTCCGTCGCTGATTTTAGCTCCGTTGCCTTTGGTAATCGTACCTTTCTGTTTATCGAAAACTGAGGGAAGGAAGGGAAATTGGCCGAGATCATCGCTATCGGGTTGCTCATCTTGGTCCACCACAGAGGAATGCCCATTTTGGTTTACGTGGACTGGGACGATTTCCCTGGCGAGCACGCCGTCTTTCTGTGCCTTCTTCACCCGCTGGTAACTCGCGATTGCGTACGTGTCTTGACTTTCACGGGAGACGCAATACTGTTGGGATATTTTTTCACTCAATTCTCCCATGTGTCCGTTTTCATAATGATCCCACAAACCATCGCAGATTAGGCTGTCGATGATTTGGGCATGTCCCAGTTTGCGTCCGCGGCGCATCTGGGGAACAAGAAAGGGAGCCTGGCTCATGCTTTCCATACCCCCGGCAATGATGTAGCGGCCCTCATTCAGTCGAATCTCTTGGTCTGCCATCATGACGGCCTTCATTCCCGATCCACAGACCTTATTGATGGTGGTGGCGCCAACATTATCCGCCAGGCCGCTTTTAAGTGCGGCCTGGCGGGCAGGGGCTTGGCCCACGCCGGCGGAAATGACATTTCCTAATATCACTTCATCTACCTGATCGCGAGGGATTCCCGCTCGATGGAGCGCCTCTGAAATGACGATCGAACCGAGCTCTGGCGCGGTAAGGGAGGACAACGCTCCATTGAATTTTCCGATGGGAGTTCGGACCGCGCTGTAGATGTAGGTTTCTTCTTTTCCTGAATTCATGTTGTGAATCGCACAGTCATTTGTTGACCGTTGCACGCGGCATCCGAAATACATCCGAGGTTTTGGCATAAAAGTCGGCTCCCATTCGGCCGACATTGCCCATGCGTTCCGGTAATATCCCTTTTTGCCACTCGATATCTTTCAGTTGTGTTGAAAGGTGGATTTGTTTCACGTTTCCCAGAACAAGGGTTCCCACTCCCGCCCCTTGACCCAATAGAATGGTTTGGTTGAGTTCGCACACAAGTTGAACCGGACTCTCAGAGATAAACGGTGGTTCTCCGGGTCCGCGAAGAATGGGCCGGACTTTAGCCTCATCGAATTCGCTGACGCCGGAATCGTAGGGGGCGGAAGAGAGGTTAGCCTTTTCAGCCGCAAGGAAGGAGACCGTTCCCACTACATATTTGCCCGTAGCTTTGATATTTTTTAACGTGTCTTTTTCCGAACCATCCCGGTTGTAAAAAATGGAGTTGGAAATGATCGGGGGATTCATGGAACAAATGTTAAAGTAACTAAACGGCGCCAGGTTGAAGGTTCCCGTATCCGAAACGCTTGAAATCCACGCGATGGGACGCGGTTGAACGATGGAGTTCATCAAATGATAGATGTCCACCCAAGAATGGTTCCTGGGGTGAATGTCGAAAAATTCAGTGTGAAGGGTCATGAGGTGTTCTCCTGCCAGCTTGTCGGATAGTCGGGATCCTCCAAGGCCTCACTTTGTCGAGTCAAAAACAAGGGAGTGAACGTATCCACCATAACAGCCTGTTCATTGGTTTGTTTGAGCCCAATTGAATTCTTGTAGGCTCCGGGATGTGGGCCATGCGGGATACCCGATGGATGATAGCTGATAGAACCGCGTTCAATGGTTTTGCGGCTGGTGAAATCGCCGGAATGATAAAACAGTAATTCGTCGCAATCCACGGAAGAATGGTAAAAGGGACACGGAACGGCGTGTTCATCAAAGTCCAACACCCGAGGGAGAAAGCTCATTACCGCGATCCCTCCGCCGGCAAACGTTAAATGGGAAACCGGCGGCAAGTGTACTCTGCCAGTTTTGGGTTGAATGTTTTTCAAGTTGAGGGCATAGGGATAGACATAACCGTCCCAGCCAGTCATTTTGAAATAGTTTTGTGAATAAAACGTGTGGGTGAACGCTCCCTGTCGTTTGCGGACAATGGACACGGGTTCGTCGCTTTCCATCAACTCAGCATCCCACTCGGGGCATTTGAAACTTCGTTCCGAATACGGGGCGTCCAATTTCAACTGGCCGCGAACGTTTATGAAATCGTCAGGAATGGAGAGGCCCTGTTTCGCTTCGACATAGATCAGTTTCGGGGGACTGGAAAAGCTGAAGCGGTAAGGGCAGGACCGGGGTATGATCAGATAATCTCCGGATACCAGTTTGAGTTTTCCAAACAGGGTTTGAATATCGATTTCACCCTGCGCCAGAAAAAACAGTTCATCCGCATCGTTGTTCGCGAAAAAGGCAGGGTCAAACTCTGCCGGATGACACAAGCCATAGGTTAAATCGTCATTGAAGGCAAGCGGAGTCCGGCCGCCGATGAAGTGACCCTGGGGTTGATCCATTGAGGTTCTGAAATGTCGTCTCTGTAACAGTGTGTCTTCCCGTTTTTCAAGAGAACCCCAAGCCGCTTCTGAATAGGGCTTGCTTCCCACTTCATTGGTGGGAGGGTGGTATAAATACAGGATGGAGAAGGGTTCCTCAAACCCTTCGCGGGTAAAACAATATTCATTCAATAAACGATCGCCCGCATAATGAGCGGTGTGGTGCATTGGCGGCATGGTTCCCATCTGCAAGTATTTGAACATCACTCACCCGACCCAATGGGTCAGCCTTCCAATGTGTTCAATTTCTAATTCCACCTTGTCCCCGGTTTGGAGAAACCGGTCCAGTTCCAGGCCGCATCCCGTGCCCACCGTACCACTGGCCAGAATGTCTCCGGGATACAGCGTCTGATCTTCCGAAGCAAATGCAATCATCTGGGCAAAGGTGAAGTGGGACGAACCGCTATTGCCCTCCGACCATAATTCGCCGTTCACCCAGGCGCGCATTTTCAGGTTTCGGGGATCGGGGATGTCTTCAGGCGTGACCAGCCAGGGACCCAGGCCGGTGTTAAAGTCTTTGGCTTTAGCGGGACCGAGGCCCACTTTCATGATCTTTTCCTGGAGCTGGCGGGCGCTAAAGTCGTTCACAATCGTATAGGCGCCGATGTAATCAGCCGCCTCTTCAACGCCTATCCGATGACATGTCTTTTTAATGACCATGGCCAATTCCAGTTCATAATCTTTCTTGTTTTCGTTTTTCGGAAAACCAACCGTGGTTCCATCCCCGCTGAAACACCGGGTAGACCCATTGTACCAGACAGGATACTCATACCATTCGGGCATGATATCCAGGCCGCGTTTTTTTCGGGCAGTGCGGACATGGTCTTCAAAGGTATAAAAATCCAGGAACGCCCCAGGGTATTCCACGGGTGGAAGGAGAGTGGTCTCTGACAATGAAACCGGAGAATGTTGTAAAATTTTCCCCCATTGCTGGTCTCCCTCCCTGAGCCCATCCAACGCCTCCGTCGTGGTCATGTGAATCAAGGGATAAATTTCATGTCCGATCAGAAGGCCATGTTCCTCTGCTCCAGATTGAGTCAAATACCTCAACAGTTTCATGAAATGGGTTCCTGCAATTCGATGGCTTCAAACAAGGCTCGGAAATTTCCTTCGCCAAATCCTCCATGTCCACAGCGCTGAATGAATTCATAAAAGAAGGGCCCGGCGCTTTCATCGTTGTAAAGAAGAGAAGCGTCCTTCAGGAAAATTTGCAGTAAGTATTTGCCGTCCTCACCGTCCACCAAGATGCCCTGTTTTTTTAAGTCTGTAAGGTTTTCCTTGAGATCGCCGATGTTTTGTTCTGCCATTCTTTCCAGCAACAGGTCGTAATACGTATCGGGCGTGGTGAGAAATTCAATTCCCTTTGATCTAAATTTTTCCACCGTGTCCACCAGGTCATCCACTGCCAAAGCGATGTGTTGAATGCCCGCTCCATGATTTTTATCCACAAAGGTCTGAATTTGAGAATCGTTGAAATGCGGATACAACGGTTCGTTAGAAGCAAATTTCACTTTAGAACCGGGATCATACATGACCTGTGAATACAAACCAGTTCCCTTTTTTCCAGACTTGAAATCAGGCGTATGAAAGGACACGCTCCAAAATTTCTTGAAATCCATCACCTGCTCGAAGAAATTGTAAATGGGATAGATGGTCCTTGCGTTTATGGTGATATGGTCAATGCTGTTAAACGGCGAATTTTCATTCGATGGGGGAGAGATTTTTTCAAACATAGGGATTTCATCATCCTCTCCTTCGATTTCCAGGAAGGTGAACTCTAAAAACCCGATCG
>QIDN01000234.1 GCA_003229345.1 Nitrospirota bacterium
ACCGAATCTTCCGGCGCGGGGATACTGGCCAGGATAAACCGGAACGCGATCGATTCCGGACACCCGGCGCACAATGAATGCTGCTCAATCAGTTCCTTGGAAGTCCCGATATCTTTCCAGCTCCGGTCCTCATTGCCGAAGGTTGCCGTCGCCACCAGCTCCTGATACTCGGGAGGCATGATGTCCGCCAGCGCTTCGCTGATTTGAATTTTTTCTTTACTCATATATAACTTCCTCTCGAAAGATTTTTATATATTTAAAAGTTTAATTACAATATTTAAAAAGAAATGACCCGGCCGGACTAACCGTGCGAGGCAAAGGTCTCTCCTTTAATACCCAGTGATTTCTTGATCTCTTCAACGATCACTTCCGAAGGCAAGGTCATGCCGCCCGCAACATGCGGTCCTGCAATTACCCGCTCGTTGTTGGAAAGAATCGATTTGATTTCGCGTGCCAACCAGCCCTTGATGTTAAACTCCGGAACGAAGATCGTCTTGGCATTGGCGGTGGCTTCCCGCACTTCTTCGGTCGGAAAGGGGCGAATGGACTTGATTTTCACCAGACCCACCTCAATGCCTTCTTCTTCCAGCAAACGAATCGCTTCGCGGCCCTGGGACACAGCGGTACCCGAGGCAACGAGCAGAATGTCCCGATCGATATTTTCAGTATCAATCAGGGAACCGTTCATGATCGGCAGGGTATGCTTGCGCGACCGTTCGACCGCCGCGTGGATTTCCTGTTGCCAGGACGCGTGCGTCATATAACTGATGTAATTGGATTTCATAACGAAAGGATCGCGCATCATGCGAATCGGAGGACACTCCATATCCATGCACGGCACCGGCGAGCGGTACGGGTCGTAAGGCGGTATACAATACTCGTCGGGCTGCAACATAACTGTGTCTTTGGTATGGGTGACGAAGAATCCGTCACAACACAACGCCAGCGGCAGATGCACGTCCGGCTGTTCGGAGACCATGAATCCGCCGAGAATCCAGTCGTACAGATCCTGCGCGGTTTCAGCGTGCCAGACCAACATGCCCGTTTCCAGCAGATAGTACATTTCTATTGTATCGGGCTGGATGCTGAGCGGGGAGTTGATGCCCCGGCAGGTCACGCAGACCTGAATCGGCAGACGGGACCCGGCCCACATGGGAAAGTTCTCCATGGCGCGCAGAGTTCCCGGTCCGGCGGTGGTGGTGAACACCCGTGACCCGCCGAAAGCGGCACCGGCGCATTCGCCCATAACCGCAAATTCGTTCTCGCCCCGGAAATATTCACGAACATAGCCTTCGGCATACAGCTCGCCAATCAAAGCCGCCGCTTCACTCTGCGGGGTGATCGGATAAGCCACGGAAACATCCAGATTGGCCCTTTTGATGGCGGCGCGAATGACCTCGGAACCGGTCAGAAAGCTCGCCTCCCGTTCCATTTCGTTGAACAAAATGTTCGGGTCGGTGATGGTCTGGCCTTTATGGTTTTTTTCACCCACTTTCACATTCTGGGAAAATAGTATTTTTCTATCCTGAGGTTCCACCTTTTTATTCATAAAAGTACTCCCTCATACTTGAGTCAATATTTAAATAAGTTAGGTTTATATAAAAAAGTAAAAACTTGATCGAATATAATTAACCCGTACAGGTACGGGATACTTGCCTTTTATTCGTCGATCCGCCCCTGGCGGTTCATCTTGAACTGCTTGAACGGAGTGGCTTGGCTTTTAACGCCTTCCTTCTTCAATTTTTCCACAGCGGCCGTCAATTTACGGATTTTATCCGGCGTGATGTCGCGGAACGATAAACAAGCATCTTCATGACCGGCCTGGGCGCACAACGCGATGGTGTAGCAATCGGTTCCACCGCGAATGATTTTAAGCGCCAAGTTCGCCTGATGGCAATGTACGCCGACAAAAATACAAACATCAATCTTGTTATGCCAAATCGTCAGGTTGGGATGGTTCGGATTGATCTCTACTTCCGCGTCGATCTTCGGATACTTGGGACGATAATCCGCCATCGGGATCAACCGTGCGGGAAGGGCTTCGGCCAACTCACGAATAGCCTGGGCTTTTTTGGCGGCCTTTTCGTTCCATTTCCATAAGACCAACGGTCCCGGAAAAATGGTCGGCACTTTGGCGCCTAAAAGTTTTCGCGCGGCATATTCATACGCTTCTTCTTCGTCTACGATGCGGCCCTCAATATGGGCTTCACCCGGATCCGGCAATACAATTCCCATGCTGGCTGCGGAAGGCGGCAAAAAAGCCTCCGGCCCAGGCACAACTTGATATTGTTCCATCCCTCTAATCCTTATATTTTAAAGGTTTAACTTCCTTTGGCTTCATTTGTGAGGCACAACTATAAAACACTCATTGGGGGCTTGTCAAACCTTTTCCATTCAATTAATTATTGTTGATTGTACTTACTTTTCCACCAGTTCCAACTAAATATTGGACACACCTCCCATTTCTCTCCAAGGCCGGCTTTCACTGTAAACCTAAAAAATTGAGAGATCCGCTCTATCCATCGGCGAATTCAATAAAACATATTTAAAAACAATACTTTAATGGTTCTAGAAACCCGAAGATATCATTCTATTGCCTTTCTCGGCTACTGGAACGGCCATTTGGCAGTATTATTCCTGCACCTGAGTATGCATCGGGAAGGGCAAACATTCACGTTTGCATAGGAAGGAAGCCTTTTTGGTACCCCCCTGTCGATTGCTCGTGTCTCAAAGGGTTGCAATGGCACCATGCTTTCATTAATAAGCACCTCAAACCCTATGGCATTGTGTCGAGATCCGGCTATTTAACAACCCTATTTCCAAAGTAAAATTTCTCGCCCATCTTAATTTTCAGCCGAGAATATGCTATATTGAATTCTTCGTTATGTTTTTAAAATCAATCAATTACATTATTTTCACCAGCCTTTGGATCCCTTATGCAACAAGTTAAGATTTATACCGATGGTGCCTGTAAGGGTAACCCCGGCCCCGGGGGTTACGGTTGTATTATCGTCCGTAACGGCAAGGCACTTGAACTGAAAGGCGGCGAGAGAGCAACCACCAACAACATCATGGAAATGACCGCCATCATCGTCGCCCTGCAACATTTGAAGGAACCCTGCGAAGTGGAATTAACCACCGATTCGCAATATGTGGTCAAGGGAATGACGGAGTGGATCAATGGTTGGATCCGCAAAAACTGGGTCACTGCCTCCAAACAACCGGTTAAGAACAAAGATCTGTGGCAGAAGTTATTGCAACTGAGCGAACATCATAAGATCAAATGGATCTGGGTGCGGGGCCATAACGGGCATCCGGAAAACGAACGTGCCGATGCCCTCGCCAATGAAGGCCTGGCCGAACTTTATTGATCATGCAAAACGTCGAATTCTTTCAACGAAAAAAACTATACGCCATGGGGCAATGGGTCTTGTGCGGAGGACTCTGTGTTCTGCTGGGGGCCTGTTCCACACTGGGCGTAGCCAGCTACAAAAAGGTGAGTAGCGCATCGACCCCATCTTCAGAATTTTCGAACCCGGCTGTGGCCAATAAGGAGGTCGATTCCCAAACCCAGACCCTCCGGGCTCACTACCGCCCGTCCTCTCAAGGCAGCACCGTCAATGATCTGCCTGAGGCCATGGACTATTCGATCGATGAAAACCGTCGATGGGTAGACGAGTTGGAATCGGCACCTGCATGGACGCGAACCCCGGAAGAATTTCCTCCTTATCAGGTCCAGCCGCCCGCACCGCAGGTGCCGGATGAAACTACCCAGGAAAACGCTCAAACATTCCAGCCTCCTGCGCCGCAAGCGCCAGATGATTTTACTGAAGAAGCCGCCCTTCCATGGGTAGATGACATGAGCCGGGCCTCGCTCAAGGAAGCGATTCAAAAACAGTTGAGCGTCATGGAGCAAACCGATCTGACCCGGCGCGTCCGGATCGGCCCACGCCGGGTAACCCGTCAGCACTTGGTCGATACCTTACACGCCTTCATGGATTTGCTGGAGCAGGATATCTCCGAGGAGGAGTTCAATCGTCGCCTCAACGAACAGTTTGAAGTGATCACAGCAGGCTACCACCGGGAGGGACGGCCAGTGGTATTTACCGGTTACTACACACCGATCATTCCGGCACGGCGGCAGAAAACCCGGGACTTCGTTTTTCCGCTGTATCAGAAACCGGAGTGGTATCCCGAGACACGGGCCGCGTTGAACTCTCGAAAAACGTACCGCCTTGATCCGGGTTACCATTTGACCCAGGTCAACGACCGGCCTCTGCTGACACGGGAAGACATCGACGGCGGCCAGGCACTCAGCGATCAACAGTTGGAACTGGCGTGGCTCAGGGACGATCTCGAACGCTATTTCCTGCACATTCAGGGATCAGGCTACC
>QIDN01000182.1 GCA_003229345.1 Nitrospirota bacterium
ACGGTTCGATCCCGTGACGGCCCACCAATAATTACAATGGGTTACCTCTTTATGGCGCAGGCCATTTTTATTTTTATGTGATTTTGTCCCACTATAGTCCCACCTTTCGCAAGAAATGCTCTTATAGGCTGATTCGAGAAAATGGATTGTGGGGTTTCTCAGGCGGTCATCTTGCCAGGAAAGTAGAATCTCCAACTTAAAATAAGTGATATAACGATCTGAAGCGGATTAAATCGGTGCCGCGCAATTTTTTTTTGTCCGAATTACACGACCTGCGGTCTATCTACTCATGATTGACGAGAAAACAGTTTTCAATAAATATATTGTGCCCTCTAAGCTGGTTGAAAAATTCAACCTGAAATGCGGTTATGAAAAATCCTTTAAGCTGTTGGATCGGCAATTATCACCTAACCGTTATCTTCTGGGTATCAGTAAGGCCGACTTAGACCAGGAAAAGCTTGAGGCCATCTGCAAGCAAATGAACATGCCGGGGAATTTTCTGCGCGAATTTCAGGATCACCTGGCCGATGCAAACCTTATCTTGTTGGGCTTCGAAGAAAATCGTGAAAACTGTATCTTCAAAATCTACCTTGAGTTCTGGGACAAGTTTCTTGAGGACATGAGCCAAAGGACCAATAAAACTGTCCCTGGGCTTTTGTTTTTGGGATTCAAGTGGGACGCTCTCGACAATACAAAAGCGGCGATTACCAAGTATACCTATTATCCACAGCTTACTGCCGAAGGCATTCTGAAAAGATTATCCGATCTCTATCATTCTCATGAGGACAAGACATCTTTTGAGATAGCTGGGGAAAACATTCGTTTAATATTGCCGCCGGCATGGCAAGGCTCAATACTGCGGCAGCGTTCATCAAACACAATATGCCTTTCAGCCAGGGGGAAAGCCTAACCGACCAGGACGCTTATGATATTGCCTCCTTTTTTACAATCCAACTGCGTCCCGATTTTCCAGATAAATCCAAGGATTGGCCAAAGGGGGGCAAACCCCTGGATGCTCGTTATTAATTTATTTGTCCATTTTGAGATCAACTTGGACCTAAACTTACTTTTTCATTGCGCACAAGGGGCTAGCAGAAATGCCAGCCTCTTTCTTTTTGAAATTGTATCGTAATTGTAGCCTTGTGATGTGGACGCTGGTAAGGCGTATAGGGAGGTGGCCTTGAGAACTAAACCAAGGGGAGCTGCAGGGTGAAGAGGGTTCCTTTGGGGGTTTCGCCCAAGCCGATTTTTCCGGAATAAGCTTCGATCATGGTTTGAACAATACGGAGCCCCAGGCCAGTTCCGCCGTTTTCCCGGTTGGTGGTAAAGAACGGAGTAAAAATTTTGTCCCGGTTCCCGGGGGGAATGCCCCGGCCATTATCCCGCATATCCAGAATGACTTCGTGGTCCGTTTTTCTTACATCCAGTTCAATCCGGGTGGCTTCGTGTTGGAGGCTGTTAGTCGCCAGGTTGGAAAGCGCCGTTTCGAGAATATCCGCTGAAATCTTGAGTTGATAGTTGGGTTGCGATTTGATTTCAATATCCAGGCCCTGGGAAGCAAACTTGCTTTTCAATTTATTTAAGATGTCCGACAAGTTGGCGGTCTCTTTGGAAGGAGTGATGTTTTCCGCTTTGGCCAATTCCAGGAGTCGCGCCACTAAGAGTTTGAGGCGGTCGGCATCGTGAAGCATGTTCTCAATAAACTTCCTTCTTTTATCAGGAGACATTTCTTCATAGTGTTCGAGGAGTAGTTCGCTGGCTCCCTGGATGGCGGTCAGTGGGGTTTTGAATTCATGGGAAACATGGGAGGCAAATTCCCGAATATATTCCGACCGCTCGTGCAGGGAAAGGGCCATTTTGGAGAAACTTTTGGACAGCAATTCCATCTCTTCAGTGACCGGGTCGTCGAGCGGCTGCATGGCCTTAATATTTCCCTCCGCAGCGCCTTGGGTTTGTTTGATCAACTGGTAAACGGGCCGTGAGATAGTACGCGATATGAAATACACCAGCAGCAGAGTCAGCCCGATAATGGACAAAACCGCCAGAATCACTTTTCCTTTTTGTGCGTAAAGATTTTTAAGAATATTTTTTGGTGTCCGGGAGATATAAACCACGCCCCACAGCCGGTTTTCGTGAATCACCGGAAACGCGATGAACACCCGGATGCTGGTCCCCCGACTGATCGAAGCAATAGGGGGAGGCGGCTCGTCGGATATTCTTTCACGGATCACGCTTTTGTATTGTCCTTCCAATGCCGACGCGATTTCCTCCGCATGGGAAAATGAAAGCCCGATCTCCGATTGTCCCGCCACCGTGTTTCCATGATAATCCAAGATCTTAATCGCAGAGAGCGTGGTCATTTTTGCATCGAGAAGAATGGGCGATAAGTTTTTGCCGATGGTGCCGACGATGGGATCTGTGCGGGAATCGGTTTCCGGTTCCATGCCATCCGGCCGGGGAGGCAGTACCGGGTCGTCGGACAAATCAAGCTCGGGCAGAATCGGTGTGTATTTTTCATTCTCGGGTGGAAGGGTGGATTCCGGCAATGGTTTGCCGTAGCTATTCGGGTCAAACATCGAGTGGACAATTTGATTTTTGTATATCGAAGAGATGACCGCGGCTTGTGAAATCAGCTCCAGCTCTGTCTGCCGAACCAGGAGGTTTTCAAATATTCTAAAAAAAAAGATGCTTCCGAGGGGAAGGATCAGTACGGTCAGGTTGACCACCAGAAGGATGGTCCGAAGACGGTACTTTCGTTTCTTGTGCGGGCGATTCATCGGCAGGACCCTAATTTATAGCCCACTCCGTGTACAGTCTCAATGACGGAGTCACAGCCCAGTTCGGAAAATTTGCTGCGTATGTGGCGGACATGGCTGTCGACGGTCCGATCGCTTATAAAAGAATTGGTTTCGCAGGAGTGCTCGATTATCCGGTCGCGGTCAAAAACAATTTCCGGATACCTCAGGAAAGCTTGAAGAATGGTGAACTCACGCGCTGTCAATTCCACAGCTTTCTCATTCCATGTGATCCGATGTTTCTCGGGTTCCAGGGTGAGAAGGCCGTGCTCCAGCGCTTGGGGTGAATCTTTGTGCAAGGGGGTTTGAGCCGCCTGCACCCGTTTTAAGATAGCGTTGACCCGGGCGATCAGCTCTCGCGGGCTGAAAGGTTTGGAAACGTAATCATCGCCGCCGATTTCGAGACCGACCACCCGGTCGATTTCTTCGTCTCTCGATGAGAGAAACAGAATCGGTGTCTCGGAGGTTTTGCGCAGCTCCTTGCAAAACTGAAAACCATCCACCTCCGGCATGTTGATGTCCAGGATGATCAGCGCCGGGTTTTCTCGATCAACGATGTCCAGCGCTTTCTGTCCGTTGATGGCCTCCACCGGTGTCATTCCCGCTTGTTCCAAAGCGTAGGTAATCACTTCCCGGATATGAGGATCGTCATCTACCACAAGAATCGTTCTTGCCATAAGATCAAGCCTTGTTTGCAACATCATGAGTTTATTTCCTATATTAAATTATGGTAACACAATGCCTTGTTACCGCAGTTCATTTTTGTCCGGGGCAATCATCCAGTTGGAAGAGCCCGCAGATACTCTCAATTTGCTACCGACGCCTGCATTCCGGGATAATCGATAGCTCCTGAAGGTCCAGGTTCGCCACTTTTTAAGTTTGTGGCTTAAAGTATTTCGTAAGTTTCTTTCAAGTTTTAGAGCCTGTGACATTTTGTAATTATATTGATTGCTATGTTGTTGAAACCAGTTGAGCGCAGGCAGGGACGCGGTACCGATTTCTCCCAGATATTTCAGGTCCAGCGCCGGCCCCTTGCCGTTCACTTCCCTGCAATGCTCTACATTGAACTGGGCGATCATACTTCCAAGATTGATAAAGGCGCACATCATTAAAATCGTTAGAAGAGTGACTCCATTGAGATTGATGAGCCAGATGTTGGATCGGGTCCAGAGAATTCGCAGAACCAGCAAGACCAGGCCCAGCGCGACCAATCCCATCCATATCAGCGCCGCCAAGCGTAGATAAGTGAGGGAATACTCCTCAATATATAAAGCGGTTCTCCAAATCGAAGAAATAACCAGGAAAACATTTTGTCCGATCCATAAATAAACAAGATACCGGATAGATCTCATCCCCTCCGTCTCGCTTCCCGGACGCAGGGCCACCCATACAAAAGCGCCAGCCAGCAGGGCAGTGGCGATTAAAGGATAGGCTCCGCGATGAGCGTATTCTGCGTGGGACATTGCATCAGGCAGTGCCCTCCCTCCCCACAGGTAGATGAGATCCATTGATGTTTGCACTGAAAACAAGAGGTTGAAAAGAACCAGTGAGTAAAGAATGGA
>QIDN01000466.1 GCA_003229345.1 Nitrospirota bacterium
TTGCCTCGGTGCGTTGGGGGCAATGGTGGACCGAACTGCCGCCGGCTTCCAGAAAGGAATAAGAACCTGATGAACCTGACGACTCTTCCACGCTCTCTGGCCCTGGGCCTGGTACTCACCCTCACCCTGCCGGCCACGGCTCCTGCGGAGCCGTTCCAGGTCAACGGAAAACCCATTCCCGATAAAGTCGCGTCGGTCAATGGGATCGCCCTGGATTCGCAATTGCTGATCAGCGAGATCAAAGTCTACCGCCTGATGAACCGGCAACAGAACAAAACACTCACCGAAAAAGAGATGGCTGAGTTTTCCCATCAGGCGCTGTCCCGGCTGGTGGACCAGGAATTGATTTATCAGCAGGGCCACAAGAAGAATATCCGCATTGAACCCAAACTATTGGAGCAGAGGGTGGCGGAAGTCCGCAAACAGTTTCCCTCCGAGCAAATGCTCCAAACCGCGCTGGATATGCAGGGGCTGACGATGGACCTGCTCAAAACCAAATTTGAAAAACAAATGGTGGAGGAGGCGATCATCCGCCAGGAAGTGGTTCCGAATGTGAAGGTGAGCGATTCGGAAGTGGAGGCCTTTTACCGGAAGCACCGGGACAGATTCCGGACCCCAAAGCAATACGAGGTCTATCATATCTTCATCGCCGCCCTGCAACCGAATGCGCACGGCAAAACCATCGATGACCCTGCCCTGCGCAAAAAGGCAGAGCGTTTAAACGTCCTGTTGGATCAGGACGCGGCAGAAAAAAGCCGGAGTTTGGATTATCAACTGCAGGATGGAGCGGACTTCGCGGCACTGGCTAGAGAACATTCTGAAGATGGCAAGAGTGGCGCCAAGGGTGGAAGTTGGGGAACGGTGGCATTGAGCGAGTTACCGGAGTCTCTGGCCAGTGAATTAAAAAAGCTGAAACAAAATGAAATCAGCGGGCCCATCCGCTCCCCTTACGGATATCATATTCTGAAATGGACGAAAATCATTCCTGCGGGACATGTGAAGCTATCCGAGGTTAAAACAGATATCATGAACTCACTGTTGCGGGAAAAAACCCTGGGCGCGCATCAGAAGATGGTCTCCAAAATGAGGGAGCAGGCGGACATCCAGCTTTTTTATTGAGAGCCACTCACCCCAAACCGCATAGAACGCGGATGAATCTATATTTGGGCTCCCCTTTAAATCATGAAAACATTGGTTACAGGCACGACGGGTTTTATCGGGGCGTCTCTGGTACGCGAATTGATCGCGGACGGGCGGGACGTGCGCGTACTGGTGCGCCCCAACGCCGACCTGTTGAACATCGATGGGTTGAAAGTCGAAGTAGTACACGGGGATTTGCGCAACCGCGCCTCACTCGACGCCGCTTTGAAGGGGTGCGATGTGTTGTATCACATCGCGGCGTATTACAGCTTATGGAGCCGCGACAAGCGGATGATGTACGACATCAACGTGCAGGGCACCCGCAACATCCTTGAAGCGGCGATGAATGCCTCCATCCGCAAAGTAGTTTACACCAGCACGGTCGGTTGCATCGGCCTGTGGCCGGACGGACGCCCCGCCGACGAACAGACGCCGCTGGACCCGGCGATTCTGTGCAACGATTACAAACTGTCCAAGTACCAGGCCGAACAGGCGGCTCTCGAATTTGCCGGTCAGGGATTGCCGGTGGTGATTGTCAACCCCAGCGCTCCGGTCGGCCCGCGGGACATCAAGCCAACGCCTACGGGTCAGCTCATCCTCGATTTTGTAAACGGCAAAATGCCCGCTTATCTGAATACCGGTTTGAACCTGATCGACGTCCGGGACTGCGCCCGTGGCCATATCCTGGCGGAGCATAAAGGGAAAATCGGGGAGCGCTACATTCTGGGCAACCGCAACATGTCTCTGCATGAAATTCTGCTGGCCCTGGAGAAGATCACCGGCATCAAGGCACCGGGCATCCAAATGCCTTACTGGGTGGCGTATGCCGCAGGCTGGGTGTGCGAAACCGTTTCCGATTTCATTACTCACCAACCTCCTGCGGTTCCTTTGGCCGGGGTGAAAATGGCAAAACATTTGATGTATTTCGATGCATCCAAAGCCGTGCGCGAACTGGGCCTGCCGCAGAACTCCGTGGAACACGCCCTGGAGGACGCGGTCCGCTGGATGCGGGATCATGAAAAGCTCCAAGCCGTACAATAAACACGGGTCTTTTGCATCCGTATCACCCTGAGTCCTTCGACAAGCTCAGGACAGGCTCTGTCGAAGGGTGACAATCTTATGTGAGGGATACCTTTACCACGAGACCTTATGGAATTCTTCGAGCTGTTATGGGGAACCGTTTTACTGCGTCCCTATGTATTTATTTTTCTCTTGAGTTATCTGGGTATCGCCGTCCTCCATATCGGCGTTCAGCGGTCGATCCTTTTTACCATCCTGGGATTCGGCATCGCGTTCATGGCGGAATATTCCTCGACCCGCAACGGGTTCCCCTTCGGATTTTACAGCTATATCGAAACAACCCGTGATCGGGAACTGTGGTTTTCAAATGTCCCCTTCATGGACTCCATTTCTTTCTGTTTTCTGTCTTATGTCAGCTATACCTTGAGCCTGTTCCTGTGGTGTCCGTTGAAAAAACGCGGATGGGATATTCGGCTGGTGGAGACGAACGCCGTCAAGCATTCCTGGCGGGTCATCCTGACCGGAGCAGTATTGATGATGATGTTGGATGTGGTGATCGATCCTGTTTCGTTTTTGGGCGACCGCTGGTTTCTGGGACAAATTTATACCTACCAAGAGCAGGGAGAATATTTTAATATCCCGCTCACCAATTTCGCCGGCTGGTTTGTCGTGGGACTCACCATTCTTTTTTGCTTTACGCGAATCGACGCCTGGCTGACGCGCCGGGGATTCCGGGATATAGGAATGCGGCAGGTGCCTGGGCAGGCCCTTCTGGGATTGGCGGTGTACTTTGGTGTTTTGGTATTTACCCTGGGAGTGACATTTTATATCGGAGAATTTTTCATGGGGCTCAGCGGGTTGGGCGTGACGCTTTTACTTTTATCCCTCCCTCTGGTCAAAGTCTTCCAAAAAGAAAGGGTATCGAAATCGGCAGATTCACCGGTAATTGGTGAATGACATGGCGATCTTGAAATCCTTTTTTTTGAGCTCGGCCATGACCTCCTGCAAATCGTCCCGGTTTTTCCCGGAAACCCGCACCAGATCGTCCATCACCTGCCCTTGGACTTTGATCTTCATTCCCTTGATGGCTTTAACGATTTCCTTTCCCTTTTCCTGAGGAATTCCCTGTTGCAGTTGGATCGTCTGGCGCACGGTGTTCCCGCCTGCGGCCTCTACCTTGCCGTAACTGAGTGACTTGAGTGAAACTTTACGCTTGATCAGTTTGCTTTCCAGAGTATCGACGACCGATTTCATTTTATGGTCATCGTCAGAAACCAGGTTGAGTGCGGGAGCTTTCTCGTCGAGGGAAATCTCACTTTTACTGCCTTTGAAGTCAAACCGCTGACGAATTTCCATCATCGCCTGGGCGATAGCGTTTTTTACTTCCTGCAGATCTACATTCGAAACAATGTCAAAGGAACAATTTTTTGCCATGGTCACCGTGTCCTGTACAATGAATAAAAGAGAATTAGCTCTGTCCCGGGAAGGCAGAGGTCAATGCATCTTGGTGTTCATATAAAATCCGTAAACAAACATGATGATGGCTGCAATAATGATGGAGTCGTCAATCAAAATCTCTTTCCAGCTCGGGGAACTGTCATGAAGCAACCAGGGTACCGCTATGAACAGAATGCTCACAAACCCGATCGCCAGCAATCCCAGGATGGAATATATCAGTAATTTATCATTGATTGGGGTTTCGGGTTTCTCTGGATCATCCATCATCCACTCCTGGTTCAATTCAAACTCAAAAATAATCGATTCAACGGAGAAGTGCAATGGCTAAATCGAATTACAGCGTTGGAGACCCCAAAGCCGAACAAATGATTCAGGACCTGGTGGACTTCTGCGACAACTCCGTGGTGCCGGACCTTTTGAAGGAAATCCTGACAACCGTTGTGAAAATGGGCATGGAGCATAAGGACCGTGGGGATTTCAAATTAACGAACAACACTCTCAAGGAACTGCGTCATGCCTATCGGGTGTTTCTGCCCTATCGCGGAAAACGCAAAGTGGTGATCTTCGGTTCCGCACGAACTCCGGAATCCGATCCCAGTTATCAGATGGCCCTGGAAACGGCACGGGCAGTGGTCGAGAAAGGGCATATGGTCATCACCGGTGCTGGCGGAGGTATTATGGAAGCCGCCAACCGGGGTGCCGGCAGGGAAAATAGTTTCGGTATCAACATCAGACGCGCCAACCTCCATATCGAGGGCGATTCCAAACTGATGCAATTCAAATATTTTTTCACCCGCAAGCTCATATTCATCAAGGAATCAGACGCCACCATTCTCTTCCCCGGAGGATTTGGCACCCTCGATGAAGGGTTCGAAAACCTCACTTTATTCCAAACCGGCAAATGCATGCCTCGCCCGATTATTCTGGTGGAACCCAAAAATGAAACCTACTGGGAAAGCCTCGTTCGCCAACTCGAGGAAGAACTCCTGCCCAGGGGATACATCTCGTCCATTGATATGAATCTGTTTCACATCTCTCATTCAGTAGAGGATGCGGTTCAACATCTTGAGGATTACTATCGCTATTACCATTCCCTGCGCTATGTCAACAAGTTCACCGTTCTCCGTTTCACCAAGGCTCTATCTCCGGCGGTGGTGGCATACCTGAACCATGAGTTCCGGGATATTCTCAGAGAGGGAGAGTTCCAGACATCGGAGGCGTTGGACTCTGAAAAAGCCCAGAACGAATTTCCCGAACTGCCGCGGCTGGTTTTTCAGTTCAACAAACAACATTTTGGACGTTTGAACGAAATGATTCTGTGGATTAACCGAAACCTGATCTAGCCTTTTCAAAAAACCCCGTAAGTGGGTTCTAACAGGGAACATTCTTGGATTCGTTATAAATTTTATACTTTCCTCCGCTTGATTTATCATTTTTTGCACATTCCCCTTTCATCTCTCCCATCTCCAATCATTTTCAAAAATTTAAAATTACTTGATTTTGAGCGGTTTACAAGCAAACGCCGGCCTCCACTACGTATTGGCCAGCGTTTTGCAACATGTCTGGGTATATATCCACTTTATTAAACCTCAAACATTCTCGGGGGAGATTGAACTATGACAGCAACTCAATATATGAAAAAAGGACAGATTGTTTTCCACGAAGGCAGCCGTAGTGACTTCGCATTTATTATCGAGAACGGCCAGGTGGAAATATCCCGAAAACGCAGGGATGGCAATATTGAGGTTATCGATATTTTAGGACGCAACGATATCTTCGGAGAAATAGGAATGATTGATGGCGGGCCCCGCTCGGCCACGGTCACGGCCCTGGAAAACAGCAAGGTCACTATGATCTCACGCGAAGATTTAAATATAATGTCTCGCAAGGATCCCAACGCCTGGTTTCCCATTATAAAAGCGCTGTCAGCTCGATTGCGGCGTACCGCAACTAAGGAAAAAAAGTATCTTAGAAATGCGAATCTGGTTCGCCAAAGTTAACCGGCCTTTCTTTTGACTTGGTTTACTTCGTAACGCATCTGGGCTAGAATACTTGATCTGATCGACTTGGGAGTGTTCGTCTCGCATGAGATTCACTCCCAAATCCGAAAATCTTCCGGCCCGGCGAAACCTTGAGAATCCTGAGAACCATCGACTCCTTCCAGCCGAACCGTTTGGAACCTGCCCAGCAAGCCTGGCAGATTTCCAATCGGCTGGAGCAAAAAGGAATTCGGTCC
>QIDN01000219.1 GCA_003229345.1 Nitrospirota bacterium
GTGAAAGAGGCACCATAAGTATCAATCCACCTTGGATTTGGCCAAGACCACTGCGCCCACCATGGCCGCCAGCAGAAGAATGGAGGCCACTTCAAAAGGCAAAACAAAATCCGTAAACAAAGCCGTTCCCACCAGCTCTACCGTTCCAAAATTTTCCGGCACGGTGGCGGGGGAATTGAATTCGGAGTTTGCAGTAGCGTCCATAAACTTGTACAAAACCCCGACCATTAGAAGACCGGCGAAACTGGAGAGCCAAACGTTCCGCTCCCGTATTTTCCATTTTGTGTCGTCGTCCTTCAGGTTAAGGAGCATGATGACGAACATGAACAGAACCATGATGGCTCCGGCATAAATGAGGACTTGCAGAATGGCCAGAAAATGGGCTTGCAGAAGGACGAATACGACCGCCAGACCCAGCATCATGCCGATCAGGCACACGGCGGACCCAATGGGGCTTTTGTTAAAAACCACAAAGAGCGCCAGGATCACGCAGGCCAGGGCCAGAGGATAAAAAATCAGTAGTTCCATTTTCCGTACATCTTTCTGCAGAAATCCATGCGGTCCTTCAATTCCGAAACCGGGACCAGTAGTTGTTCCATGTCATACTTCATTTTTTTGCGGTCGAGCATGGTGATGTCGTATTGATCGCTCATAAAAATTGCTTCCTCCGGGCAGGCTTCCTCACAAAATCCGCAGAAGATGCAAACCGCGTAATCGATGGTGAATTTGACCGGATACCGTTCCACCTCGTTTTGTTTCCCGCTGTTTTCACCGGGAATGATGTCGATGCAGTAGGCCGGGCAGGCGATTTCGCACAGCCCGCAAGCCACACAGTTGGGTCGGTTGTCCTCGTTCAGGGCCAGAACCGGCCGCCCCCGGTAGGCGATGGGAAACTGCATCGTTTCTTCCGGGTAATACACGGTGAAAATTTCCCGATCCTTTTTTTTACCGAGAAAGAACGGGACAAATCCAAAAATATTCCTAAAGAAATGGCGTGATGTGATCATCATACCCCGGAGAATTTCCGGAATATAAGTACGCTCCCACCACGTCATTTTTACGTTTCGATCGACGTAGTAAGCCATAATGCGACTCCTAATTCAAAGCCAGGATGATGATTCCCGTTACCACGATATTTGCCAGCGATAACGGCAATAGAATCTTCCATCCCAGTTTCATGATCTGATCATAGCGGAACCTCGGAAGGGTCCAACGGATGACCATTTGCACAAAAATAAAAAATGTTACCTTGCCGAAGAACACTCCGACATGGATGAGCATGACGACCAGATTGGCGCCGTTGTCGCCCAGAAAATCAAACATGGACAGGAGGTCGGCGGTGGTCAGAAACGGAAGATGCCACGCTCCAAAAAATAGAATGGTCATGATTGCGCCGATGGTCACCATTTCGATGAATTCGGCCATGAAGAACATGCCAAACTTGAGTCCGCTGTATTCGGTAAAATATCCCGCAACGAGTTCCGACTCGGCTTCCGGGGCATCGAAAGGGACGCGTTTGTTTTCGGCGATGGACGCCGCGAAAAACATGACGAATCCCACCGGCTGTAAAAAGAATCCCCAACGCCAGAAATCCTCCTGAGCCGCACCGATCTGGGTCAACTGCATGGAACCGTACACCATCAAGACGCCGATGACGGTCAATCCCATCGTCACTTCATAGGAGATCATCTGCGAGGCGGTGCGCATGGCCCCCAGCAGGGACCAGTTGTTGTTGGAACTCCAGCCGGCGACGACGTAACCGTAGGTGGCTATGGACGCAATGGCAAACACGAACAACAGGCCGACGTCGAGATCGGAAATGACCAGGTTCACCTCTTTTCCCCAAAGCGTGTATTGCCCGCCGAACGGGACCACGGCAAAGGTCAATATGGCGGGGATGAGCGCGATGATGGGAGCCAGGGTGTGCAGGGCCCGGTTCGCTCCCTGAGGAATGAAGTCTTCCTTGGTGAACATTTTGAGAGCATCGGCAATGATATGAAACAGGCCCAGGGCGGTGAACCCGAAGATGTCGGCACGATTGGCGCCAACGCGATCCTGCATCATGGCGCTCTGCTTCCGTTCCACCCAGGTCAGAACGGGTGCGAAAAAGCCGACGGTGACTGTTAAAATAAAAATGATTTTGACCATCGTAATGGCCAGGTCAATCCACATAATATTTTATCCGAATTTCAATTCATTGGCCCGATCAACGGTTGCCGCTTGTTGATGGGGTAATCCTTGCGCAGGGGATGGCCCTTGAACTCTTCGTAAAGCAATATGCGTTTCATATTGGGATGGCCCTTGAACTTAATACCGTAGAGATCCCAAACCTCCCGCTCGAACCAGTTGGCTGCTTTGTACAACGAATCCAGGGTATCTACCAGACAGTCATCTTCGTCCACCGGGATTTTCAATCGCACCCGATGGTTGAGCTTCGAAGAATAAAAGTGATAAACCACTTCAAAGCGTTGCGGTTTGCGGTCCATGTAATCGACCGCCGTCAGGTCCATCAAAAAATCCATGTCGAGGGAGGGTTCGTCTCTCAGAAACTGCGTGACTTCAACGATCTTTTCCTTCTGGAGGGTAACGGTCTGGTCTCCACGGAAATTGTGATCTTCCAAGACCCCATCTCCGAACCGATCCTTTATTTTTTGGATAATGCTGGTATCACTCATAGTTGATTCAATGACCGGTTACTCCCAGTCAAGTCCTCCCCGGATCCAGACATACGTCAACCCCACACCGAGGATGAGGAGAAACACCATCATCTCAATAAGGCCGAACAAGCCGAGCTTTTTATAAAGTATGGCCCAGGGGAAAAGAAACACGGCCTCGATATCAAACAGGATGAAAAGGACTGCGACCAGATAGAACTTGACTGAAAAACGCTGGTAGGGGGAAACAAGCTGGGACTCGCCGCATTCGAACGGTTCCATTTTATCGGCGAAATTGCGTTTGGGGCCTAAAATCGAGGTAGCGACCACCATTCCCACGGCGATTGCCGTGGCTATCAAAAGAAGAATGGCCGCGCCTGTATAAGATTCCAGCATGCGTTTGCTCCGTTATATTTTTGACCTAATATACAGCAAATCACCTCTACAGGAACGGGTATAAAAAGTTCCCGGTTCTACCTTGAATTTTTCACCAAAAGAGCGCCGGGTAAAATCCTGTAAAATCTTTTAAAATCAATAGTTAATCCGTTTGTCCGGAAGGGGACGAATCCCCGAAAAGACCTGCGAAATGGTGACGCGGGATACTACTCTATGGGTAGTAAGTTGTCAACGAAAAAGCGTTAAAATCAGCCACTTTGAAGGGGGTTTGCCCTTCTGAATCAGAGATAAATGGTATGCCTCTGGCAGGGAACTATTTCTACAGGGGCTGGCTTGCCAGAAGGGACTAAATTCGGTAAGGTAACGTCCTGGTTTTTTTTGAATTTTGCCCATTGAACAGGGGTAGGGAAGCGCAAAGATGACCAAAAATCAAGTTTTTCCATGCCTTGGAGTCCTGTTGGCTTTTGCGGTCATGGGTTGTACTTTTTCCTCCGTCAAAAAGGACGGCCGGCAGGATTCAGCCCAATCCCGCCCTATCCAACCTCAATATCAAAAGGATCAACGAATATTCAATCTTTCCCTGGGAGAGTATGACGCCAAAATCATTCATACAGGGAAGGGCAGGGGCGGTTTGTTTGCCAATGACCGGTCCCGGATCGGCTATTCCCTGCTTTGCGCGGATCTTAATGGCGATGGTATTGAGGATATTGTCATCGGCGCTCCTCAACCGGAAGGTTTGCTGAGAAGTCAAAAACATTCAGGCTTGGTTTATGTGATATTGGGAAAGAGAAAAATCCCCCGTGCCTGGGACCTCGCCCGGGCGGATTTGATTCTTTACATGCCCAAATCACAAATGAGCACGCGTTTCGGCCATGCCCTGGCGGCGGGAGACCTCAACGGCGACGGCATCCAGGATTTAATGATCGGGGCCCCGCACGCCAATACGATTCGCAAAAAACAGTTCAGGGCTGGCGAAGTTTACGTGGTTTTTGGAAGAAAACAATTTTCCGGAACCCAAAACATACTCCAGTCAGCTGACCTGATTGTCAGCGGAAACGAAGGGTCGCAGGAGGCCGGTTTTGCTTTGTCATCCGGTGATATCAATGGCGATGGGTTGGACGATCTTATGATCGGCGCTCCGGGAGCCAACCGCAACGGAAAAGTCATGGCAGGTCACACGTATGTGATTTTTGGCCGGAAAAATTTCTCCAGAAAATTATCGTTGTCCACCGGTTGGGATGTACGTCTGGT
>QIDN01000308.1 GCA_003229345.1 Nitrospirota bacterium
TCGCCCTTTCGGTCAGGCCGGGGCTTCGGCGGAGGTGGAGGCGTTGTCCGAGTCCTGATCTTCCGGTTCTTTGCTGACCGGTTTCTTGGCGGTGACTACCCGTGATGGGAGAAGCACGCGGCCGTTCATGCGGTAGCCTTTCGAGAATTCCTCAATGACGGTGTTTTCGTCGTGATCGTTGGATTCGATCTGGCTCAACACTTCGTGGACCGAGGGATCGAAGGGTTCGCCCACGGCCTGGATGGGTTCGACGTTTTCTTTTTTGAAGAGGGCGAGAACCTGGTCGGAGGTTAACTGCACGCCTTCTTTGAGGCTGTCGACGTTGGTGTCGGGTGCCTTCAGGGCGCGATCCAGATTTTCAAAGATGGGTATCAGTTGCTTGATGAGTCTCTCGTTGGCGAACTGGACGCTGTCCTGTTTTTCCTTTTGCAGGCGTTTGCGGAGATTGTCCGTCTCGGCGCGCATGCGGAGCATTTCATCGCGCAGGTCTTTTGCCTCCTGTTGTGCCTGTTCGAGTTCCGACGGGCCTTCCTCTTCCTCCACGATCTCGGCGATGGGTGTTTCTTCCGCTTCGGCGGACTCCGGAGTTTCCGTTTCTTCCTCGTCGGTTTTTATGTGGATCTTTTTCTTCTTGCTCATAAATCGGGTTACGCTCCTTTATATCGTTTGTTCGACAGGATCTGCGATACGTTGTTGGCGGTGGAGTTGACGATGCCGATGATTTTCTGGTAATCCATGCGCTTCGGGCCAAAAATCGCCAGGGTGCCGATATTCTGATCGTCCAGCCGGTAGCTCTGCGCGATCAGACTGCCCGCCTGCATTTCCTCTTCAGCGTTTTCTTCGCCGATGATGATGCTCAGGCCGTTTTGTTTCATGCACAGATCCAGCAGTTTGATCAGTTTGTTTTTTTCTTCCACCGTTTTCATCAGTTTTTTCATGTTCTCCAGATCGGCGGAAAATTCCGGCTGGTCGAGCATGTTGACCACACCCTCAATCAACAGTTCGCCATCTTCTTCCTCGTCGGTGAACATCCGGCTCCACAAATCGTTGGCCTTCTTCATCAACTGGTCGTGATGTTCTTTTTCGGTTTGCATGCGGCGGCGGAGTTCGGCCTGAATCGAGTTCAGGGAGTAGCCGGTAAACTCTTCGTTCAGATACGCGGCAAGAGCGGCCAGGCTATCTTGTGAAACCTCTTCCCTGAGGCGCACGACCTTTTTCTTCACCACGCCCATTTCCGAGATGAAGACGGCCAGCACGCGCTTGCCTTCGATGCGTATGAACTCAATGTGTTTGAGCGGCAGGTTCCAGAAACCCAGGGTCATCACCAAACCGGTCTGATGGGAATTCTGCGACAGCAGACTGCAGGCGGAGCCCAGCACTTCTTCCAGCGTTTCGGTGTTGCGGTAGGATTGGGAATCGCTGACGATCGACGGGACTTGTTGTAGTTTCTGCGCGCTGAGGATTTGATTGACGAAATACCGGTAGCCCCGATCCGTCGGAACGCGGCCTGCGGACGTATGCGGTTGGTACAGGTAGCCCAATTCTTCCAAGTCCGCCATCACGTTGCGGATGGTGGCGGGGCTCAACCGTTTCGATAATTTTTTGGAGAGCGTGCGCGATCCCACCGGTTCGGCGGTGGCTACGAAATCGTTGATCGTCTCCAGCAAAATGGTGCGGCTTCTGTCGTCAAGAATCACTGGGCTCATAACTATTGAATATATAAGGGTTGAAGAACGTTACTTCTCCCTAAGCTAGCAAGGTCCGAATGCGTTGTCAACTCCTGCCCGGAGAGGGAACTTGCTAACAGTTAATGGCTAATGATGTTTCCTAGGCGCAATCCAATAAGATTTTAAATTTATCCGTGGCGATTCGCCACCTCCTGCCCGGAGGGGGAACTTGCTGACGGCAACGGCAAAAGAGAATCGTTGGGCGCAATTCAGGGTTTTTAATTAGCCCCGGGCCTTGCCCGGCATGCAGGGGCACCCTGCTATTTTTCGATGATCTGGGTTCCGACGCCGGCCTCGGTGAACATTTCCAGCAGAAGGGCGTGTTTCACCCGGCCATCGACGATATGCGTTTTAGCGACACCTTCCTTGAGCGCGTCGAGGCAACAATTCACCTTGGGCAACATGCCGTCCTTGATGACCTTGGACTTGATCAGCTTCTGCGCGTCCTTCCTGGTCAGGCCGGTAATGAGGTTGCCGTTCTTATCTTTAACACCTTCGATATCTGTCATCAGCAGCAGTTTTTCCGCTTTCAGTGCTCCGGCTACTTTGGAGGCGACGAAGTCGGCGTTGATGTTCAGCGTTTCGCCTTTTTCACCCCGGCCGATAGGAGCGATGACGGGGATGAATTCCGCCCGGTCGAGGGTGATCAGGATATTGGCGTTGACCTGCTTGATGTCTCCCACCAATCCGAGGTCGAGGATTTCCGGCCGGTTGGTTTCGGGGCATTTTTTGACCTTGCGAAACCGCTTGGCCTGGATCAGATCACCATCCTTACCGGTGATGCCGACTGCGTTGCCGCCGTGCCGGTTGATGAGGGAGACGATGTCCTTATTGATTTTGCCGCCCAGCACCATTTCCACCACATCGATCATATCTTCGCTAGTGACGCGCTGGCCATCGATGAATTTTGACTGGATGCCGAACAGCTCCAGCGTTTTGCCGATCTGCGGTCCGCCGCCATGCACGATGACAGGGTTGATGCCAATGTATTTCATCATCACCACGTCGAGAGCGAAGTTTTCCTTCAGCTCTTCAGACACCATGGCGTTGCCGCCGTATTTGATGACGATGGTCTTGTTGTAAAATTTTTTGATGTAGGGAAGCGCCTCGATCAGGACTTCCGCTTTCTGGATGCTTTTTTTCATAGTTTGATTATAGGATGTACCGGCTCAGGTCTTCGTTTTCGATAATGTCTTTCAGTTTATCTCGGACGGTAGAAGCACTGATTTCAACTTTCTGGTTTCTCATATCCGGCGCGTCGTACGAAACACTCTCCAACAGCTTTTCCATGACGGTTTGAAGCCGCCGGGCGCCGATGTTTTCCGTGCGTTCGTTGACATAGGCGGACATCCGTGCGATTTCCCGGATGGCGTCATCCTCAAATTTCAAATGCACTTCCTCGGTTCCCAACAGCGCGGTGTATTGTTTGATCAACGCGTTGTCCGGTTCGGTTAGAATGCGGTAAAAATCCTCTTCAGTCAATGATTCCAGCTCGACGCGTATCGGGAAACGGCCTTGGAACTCCGGGATCAGGTCCGACGGTTTCGACGCATGAAACGCTCCGGCAGAGATGAACAGCATGTGATCGGTTTTCACGATGCCGTATTTGGTGTTGATGCTGGAACCTTCGACGATCGGGAGCAGGTCGCGTTGCACTCCCTCGCGGGATACGTCCGGACCCTGTGAGCCTCGGCCTCCGGTGATCTTGTCGATCTCGTCGATAAAAATGATACCGCTTTGCTGAGCCCGGTCAATGGCTGTCTGCACGACTTTATCGTGGTCGATCAGGTTTTCCGCTTCCTGCTTTATCAGAACTTTCAGCGCATCAGGCACCTTCATTTTTTTTTGTTTGATTTTTTTAGGCATCATGTTGCTGAGCATATCTTTAATGTTGTTGTCCATGTCATCCATTCCCGGAGGAGAGATGATTTCCATCATGGGGCCCGATTTTTCCTCGATTTCGATTTCCACTACCCGGTCCTCGAATCGCCCGTCATGCAGATATCCCCGGAACTTCTCCCGCGTTTGTTCGTATTGCTGTTTGCCTAGCGTATCGGCTCCGAACTCCCGGTTCTCCGGCGAATCATGGCTGGGGTGCGGGGGCAGGAGAATATCCAGCAAGCGCTCCTCGGCATACTGTTTGGCTTTTTCCTGCACATCCTGCTCCATTTCCTCCTGAACCATGCGCTTGGTCAACTCGACCAGGTCTCGCACCATCGATTCGACATCGCGCCCGACGTACCCGACCTCGGTGTACTTGGAGGCTTCTACCTTGACGAAAGGAGACTGAGCCAGCTTGGCCAGCCGCCGGGCGATTTCCGTTTTGCCGACGCCGGTAGGGCCGATCATGAGAATATTTTTGGGCGCCACTTCGTCGCGCATGTTATCGGGTAGTTGTTGCCGCCGCCACCGGTTACGCAGTGCGATGGCCACGGCTCGCTTTGCCTTGTCCTGTCCAACAATAAAGTTGTCCAGTTCGCTGACGATTTTCTTCGGGGTCAACGATGCCATAAAGTCCTGCCGGGACTGTTCGCCGGCCTTGGGTGTTTCTACTGCGTG
>QIDN01000380.1 GCA_003229345.1 Nitrospirota bacterium
AAGGCGGATGGGCTCAAAGGGGCCAAGCAGATTGAGATGATCGAGTTTTTCAATTATTCGTGCGGCCACTGCTATAAGTTTCTGGAAACTTCCAAACGTCTCCATAAAAAGTATAAAGGCAAGCTCCTGCACAAGAAGTCTCCTATCTATTGGGGGCAACAGACCCCTTACCCGGCGATGGCGTTCTATATTTCAGACGAACAGGGAGTGGAAAAAAAATTCACCCAGGAAATGTTTGATACCAATTTCCAGTTGAACGTCAATATTTTCCAACCCCGTGTTCTCAAGCTCCTAGCCAAGGATTATGGCATCGAGAAAGAAATGATGGAAGGCATGCAGTCGTCCTCCATAAAGGCCAAGGTTCAAAATTCTCTGGCACTGGCTCAACAATATAAAGCCAACGAAACACCGACGGTCATCATCAACGAAACCCTAAGAGTGACTCCGAGTATTTCCGGCGGCAGTGTCGAATTGATGACGGACAACCTGGAAATTATTTTTGACAGTATTTTAAACCCGTGACCCTATAGCCATGCGCAAACCATTCAGCTTAAAACTTTTGTTGGGGATGACCTTCGTTCTTCTTGCTGTTTTCCTGACCAATCCCATTGGTTTTCAATCCGGCCCCTTCCAGGCTCAACCTGCTCACGCCGGTTTCTTCGATGACGACCTGGATGTATTCGATGAGGTCCTGGAACTGGTGGCTGACAACTACGTATACCCACCGGACTTCAAAAAACTGTTCACCGCCGCGACCGATGCCATGCTGAAAACGGTGGAAAAAGAGAAGCTTTCTGTTACTTCCGTGTACTCAGGCAAAACCCTCGAAACCAACGGGAAAAAATTCAGTTATCGATTGAGCTTCAACAAAGATGAGAACATGCAGGCTCTACAGGGAGTGTATGATTTCATCAGTCGGGAGCTCAAGGGCAAGGTCTCCAAAAAAGATCTGGAAAAGGCCGGCATCGACGGACTGATGGGTTCTCTCGACCCCTATTCGCTTTACATGGACAAGGAGGAGTTTGAGGCATCCATGAGAGATACCGAGGGCCAGTACGGCGGAGTGGGTATGGTCATCACTCTGGTGGACAACCGGTTGACTGTGGTGCGGGTATTAAGAAACTCTCCTTCATCTCGGGCGGGAATTCTTCCAGATGACATCATCACACGGGTGGACAAGCAAGAGATCAAGGGGATGCAGATTCATGAGTTGGCGGCGAAGCTTCGAGGCTATCCCAATACCCAGGTGGAAATAGATGTCTTCCGGCCTTCCACCAAAGTCACCCAGCTCACCACGTTAACCCGGGAAATTATTTCCATCGAAACGGTGCAATATAAATACTTGGGGGACCATACGGGTTACATCAGCATCAGCAGTTTTTCCAAGAAAACCAATGACCAGTTGGAAGACGCCTTCGAAAAAGCGGAAAAGGATGGCGTACAGGCATTCGTCCTTGACCTTCGGGACAACCCCGGCGGCCTGCTCAGTCAATCGGTCAAAGTCGCCAGCCACTTCCTCGAAGAGGGTCAGTTGGTGGTTTACACGCAAGGGCGCAACCGTAATGATACGCAACAATACGATTCCGTATACAACGATCGCTGGAGCAAAAAACCGTTGGCGGTTTTGATCAATAGCCATAGCGCCAGCGCATCGGAAATCGTCTCCGGGTCCCTCAAAGACGCCGGCAAAGCATTGATCCTGGGGGAGCGCTCCTACGGCAAGGGATCGGTACAAACCATTTTTCGCATGAGTGATTCGTCCGGCCTGCGCCTCACCACTTCCAAATATTACACGCCTTCGGGAATCGACATCACCATCCACGGTATCGTTCCTGAAATTCAAATCGAGCGGGATATTACCGGTCTGCCCAATGACAACACACCTTCAGGCAAGCCCAAAGACGCTAAAGCCCCAGTGGTCAAACCCATCATCGTGAAAGAATCGCAGATCCAGGAATACCTGAAAAAACGAAAAGAAACCCTCAACGACGATACCGATCTGCTGGTCGCATTTGCCAAAATGGCGATCAACAATCCGCCTCAACCGACCAAGGGCCACGCCCTCGCCAAAGCCCGGGAACTGGCAGAAGACATGCACCATTATTGACCCCCAAACCAAAAACAGCTGACTGAAATATGGAGTGATGCAGGTATGAATATTATCGATATTGATTATGACAAGGGAATCGTCAAGAGCGACTTCTATGAGTGGCACATTGTGTGCAACGATGCCAATAAATTTTTGTTGCTGCAGAGAGAGTCAAGCGGTCGGTTTCATGCGGCCGAGGCGGATGTCAAAAAGAAGCATATCTGGGAGGTCAAAGAGATTACTTTCCGCGCCCCCGATGGGGAAATTTATACATTTGAGGAAGATACGGGAATCATTAAACTGTAAACCACTTTTTCTACTCCAACCTTAAAACAGTTTTAACGATTTCAGGTGAGCCAAATCTTTTTTGAGGGTATTTTTGGTCTTGTTGGAAAGGAAATTCCCACGCAGGTCCAGCTTCTTCAATTTAGGAAAGGTTTTGGTTTTGGCAAACGCCAGCGCCCCGGCATCCCGCACCTCATTCCACCCCATACTCAGCTTTTCAATGTTGGAGAATCCTTCGGATTGAGCCAGCGCCTCCGCTCCGTTGTCCAACAGATAATTGTGTTTCAATTCCAGCGACTTGAGCTTGCCGAAGGCTTTGGATGCGGCCATCAACTTCGCCCCTCTTTCGGAAATTTTGTTGTAGCGGAGGTCCAGCTTGGTCACCTTCTTGAGGAAATCTTTGGAAAGTAATATCTCTACTCCCTTGTCACCGATTTTTTTCCCGGAAAGGTTCAAGGTTTTGCCGTTGGCCGACAACCCCTCCTTGAAAATCTTTTCGTAATCCAATTCCGACTGGTCGAAGACATCTTTCTGTTCGAAGAACTGGGCCCGGGCCCCCGTCCACAGGAATAACAGGACCAGAGCGACCGTTATCAAGCTGGGAAGTGTCGTTCTTAAGCGGCGGGTCAACGGTTAATCCTCGTCTTCGTCAACTTCAGCATCCTGATACTCGAATTCGTCGAGATCATCAACAAACAGGTGGCACAGGCGGGTCCGGCATTTCGCTTTTTTTAAAGCTTCGATGCCCTCGCGCCGCACCCGGTTGGAGTTGATGTACAGGTGGGTGACTTTATTCAGCACTTCGGATTCGGCAATGGCGATCGCCCCTTCGTCCTCGATGAGGTTTCCGTACAGCCCCAGCTTTTTCAGCTTGGCGAAATGAGGAGAGGCCGCAATCGCCCTCACCCCATCGTCGCTGATCACGTTGCCGTACAGATCGAGTTCGGTCAGGTTCTTGAAATACTCACAGTTGGCGATATCTTTCGCCCCCTCATCGCTGATGCTGTTGTTGGGCAGACGCAATGACCGCAGTTTGCCGCGACTCAATTGAGGCGACTGAGTAACTTCCCGCGCACCCTTGTCCCCCAGATTATAATTGCTGAGGTCCAGACTCCGTTTGTCCGGACTGAGAAACTGTTTGATCAAATATTCGGTACTGGCCACTGATTAATTCCCTTCCTTGATAAAAGCGGAGTACCTCCGCTGGTAACTTTAAAAACCTTGAACTGCGCCCCATAGTCATCGACTGCTGTTAACCGTCAGCCATTTGCCTCCCTCGCCAGAGGGCGGCAGATTCTTAAGATAATTGGGTATTTGGGGAAGTATACCACAGATCGAAGAGCCGTTTGATACCCGGAAATTAAAGGGTCAGGTAGCGTGCCACAAACAGTAACGCAATGACCCCCATACACCAGTGCACCTCCCGAACCTTGCCGCACAGGAGCTTGATGATCGGATAGGCAAGGAATCCCAGCGCCATGCCATCGACGATGCTGTAGGTCAGCGGCATCCCGATGAGAATCAGGAATGCGGGGAGAGATTCGTCCCACTGTCCCCAATGAATGCGGACGACATTGGCCGCCATCATGCTTCCGACGATGATCAGCACCGGGGCGGTGATGGGATACAGCGTGACCCCTTCCGTGGGGGAATAACCGCCGCCGATCATTCGTGCCAGCGGGGAGAACAGTAAGGCTAGCAAAAATAACAGGGCCGTGACCACACTGGCCAGTCCGGTGCGTCCGCCTTCGGCCACTCCGGCGGCGCTCTCGATATAACAGGTGACCGTCGAGGTGCCGAGCATGGCACCGGCGGTGGTGCCGACCGAATCCGGCATCAAAGCTTTCCGGGCCCGCGGCAGTTTACCATCCTTCAAAAATCCGCCCTGATGTCCTATCCCCACCAGCGTC
>QIDN01000170.1 GCA_003229345.1 Nitrospirota bacterium
TTGAAGGAATTACTTTAGACGGTATAAGGACACCGTTTTTCACGCCGGCGAAGCGGGTTCGAATCCCGCTGGGGACGCCAGGTTTTCCCCTCTATTTCATTAATTCTCCCGAGGCCATGGCCTCTTCTCCTCGTTAGCTTTTATTCAACCCACTGCCATTGATCCGAACGGGGAAATGGAGTATTTTTGATGGGTCGAAATTTACTTACCTAAGGAGCTTCGTTATGAGAACTCTTCTTACCTTTTTCCTGATATTCAGTTTTGCTGCCTGTTCTAATTCCGACGTTCAGACGAATGGGGGTATTCAAACGCAAGAGATCGAATACTCATCCGGCGGCACTACTTTAAAAGGTTTTCTGGCCTACGACGATTCCATCAAGGGCAAGCGTCCGGGAATCCTCGTGGTGCACGAGTGGTGGGGCCACAACGAGCACGCTCGCGATCGGGCGCGGAAACTGGCGGAACTCGGCTATACGGCGCTGGCGTTAGATATGTACGGCGACGGAAAATTGGCCGACCATCCAAAAAAAGCCGGCGAGTTCATGAACGCGGCGTTCAAGGATTGGGAGGGAAGCCAGGCAAAATTCAACGCGGCGAAAAAATTATTGCAGGCTCATGCGACCGTCGACCCGGAACGCATCGCGGCGATCGGGTTCTGTTTCGGCGGTGCGGTTTCCCTGCGTATGGCGCGTGGCGGGGCCGATTTGGATGCGGTAGTTGCTTTTCACAGTGCGCTTCCCCTTGCTCCTCCGGTGGGTCCGGGGCAAGTGAAGGCGGCGGTGTTGGTCCTTAATGGTGCGGACGATGGTTTTCTGGACCCCAAAACGGTGGCAACCTTTAAAGAGGAGATGGCGGCCGCGACGGAGGATTTCCAATACGTCAGTCTGGAAGGGGTCAAGCACAGCTACACCAACAAGCAGGCCGACGAGTTCAGCAAAAAGTTCAACATTCCCGCGCTGGAATATAATAAAGAAGCGGACGAACAGGCTTGGGCCGCGATGCAGGATCACTTCAAGCGGGTCTTCTCCAAATAATCGTTGTTCACCAGTTTCAGCGCCCATGACATTGGAATGTCCGGGCGCTTTTTTCTTAGCGCTGTGTTTTCAGAATCAGGTCAAATGGCATCTCCGTTTCCCGGTGGAAGCGTGTGAATCCGCTGGGGGTCATCACCTCACGCAGTTTATTTTTGACGGGTTGCACCCAGGGATAGCCCGATATTTCGCGTGAAATACTAAATTTTTTTGAATATTGTAAATGTATTGAAAAATAATTTTGACCAACCAACGAAAATCTTATAAACTGCTCCGCGTACCCAGAACGCTGTGGGGGAGGGTACAGTATCTAACACCTCATTTATGGAGGTTGGTGTTATGTCGGCTGAAAAATCAAAAGTTTACGAGTACATGCATGCTGATATCGCGTCCATTGCTGTCGAGGCGACCCTTCAAGAAGCCAGTCGGGTGTTCACTGAAAAAGGCGTAGGAGCGTTGTTAGTAAAAGAAGGCCAAGATTATATTGGAATTATTTCCGAGACACGGCTGTCGAGAGAGGGTATAGCAAAGGGACTCAATGTTGAGACCACATCTGTTCGGAGCATAATGAGAGCAGACCTGATAACGGTTGAGTTCGATCAATCCGTGACCGCAGCCCGTGAAGTTATGAAAGCCAATGGGGTCCGGCATTTGATCGTAAAAGAGGGGGATAAAATTGTGGGGATTATTACCCTGAGCGATTTGATCCGCTACTATGCAGATTTCTTTGAGGGTGAATGATGGTTTTTTTCTGGTTGTGACCATCCCAATATCGCAAATAAGTTATTGAGTGTTATCCTGCAGCTCTCCCGTTGCATAACTTTCCTGATTGTATGAAGTTAGTTCAAATTTTCATCTTTTCCCTCCCATTTTCCCTTCCAGAGCTGCCATATACCCGGATGATGGCAACCGCAGGGTCTGCGTGTCAGAAAATTCCTACAGAGCCCCAATAAAAATGTTACTTGATTTTAACGAATAATTTAATCCATTAGCTTTAACAAAACTCCTAAAATAAGGAAACAATTTTGCGTGCGTGTTGCAGGGGCTCGTTTCTTGCGACAGCAGAGACGATGGACTGAAAACGATTCTCGATCACACGTCACAAGAGCGGGATAAAAAAATAATCTGCGGCCTATCTGCAAGGGTAGTTCGCATAACTTAAATTCGTCATCATTATGAAATCCTCGAAATTATCAGAGTTTTTAAAAGAAATTAATCCTTGGCCCCGTATTCGAATCATGGGATCAAACCTTGCCCAGGATTCGATGGCCGGAGTCACGGTGGCCTTCATTGCGCTGCCACTGGCCCTGGGTTTTGGTGTGGCCTCAGGATTGGGTGCAATCACGGGCATGTGGGGTGCGATTGCTGGTGGTCTCGTGGGCGGCCTGTTTGGTGGATCGAATGTTGGAGTGAGCGGCCCGACCGGCCCTAAAACCATTCAGCTCGCTGTGGTGATGCACGATCACATGCTGGCGAGCGGGCAGCCGGATCTTGGATTTGCATTTGGATGTGTCTTTTTCAGCGGCGTCATTATGTTGGGTCTGGCCGCCATGCGAGTGGGGAAATTTATACATCTCACCCCGTATTCCGTCGTTTCAGGGTTCATGTGCGGGATCGGCGCCATTGTCATGATCATTGAGTTCAACCCCTTTGTTGGGCTTCCGACCCTGTCTTCGGTCCGGGAGGCATTGATAGCCATTCCCTCTTCCATCATGCATGCCAATCTCCAGGCAGTGTTTATTTCATGTCTAACGCTTGGCATCATTATTATCTGGCCGAGAATCACAAAAGTCATCTGGCTGCCAGGTCCTTTGATTGGCCTGGCGGCAGGGACCGCCGTGGCGCAAATCTTTGGATTTGACATTGAATATATCCCGGAAGTACCCACCGGCCTTCCGGATATTTACCTTCCTAAAGTTTCCCAGATTTATGACATGATCGGACCGGCGGCCGCTTTAGCGGGGCTTGCGATTTATGACTCACTCCTGACCTGTGTTGTCATTGATCAAATGAGCGATGAGCGCCATAACAGCGACCAGGAAATCTGGGGCCAGGGGATGGCGAACATGGCCGCAGGTTTGGTGGGTGGATTGACCACGGCTACCGCAACCATGCGAAGCGTGGCGAACATTCAATGCGGCGCCAAGACCATCACCTCGACGATTATTCATGGCCTGGTTTTACTCGCCCTCGTCCTAGGATTAGCGCCGCTGGCTTCCTATATTCCCATGGCTGCGCTGGCGGGTATCCTCTTTAAAGTGGGTTACGATATTTTGGATTTCCGGGTGTTTCCGCTGTTGCATCGCTTACCGACGCCTTCGAAAATTACCTTCTGGACCGTGTTTTTGTTAACGGTATGGGAAGATTTACTGATAGCCGTCGGTGTGGGCCTGGCCATTGCCTTCTTCCTGTTCGTGCGCGATATGAGCGAGATGTGGGCGCCGAAAGTCGTGGATCTTGATGAGGCGACTAAAGAACTTTTGCCTAAACATTTGAAAGATCAAATCGCGGTCTTGGAACCCGAGGGCCCTATGTTTTTTGGGATTGCTGATGTGATATATCGCCAAGTTGATAGTTTGGTGCATTACAAAGTGCTGATTGTATCACTCCGTTACGTGCCGATCATTGATCTCTCGGGTGCCTTTGCTCTTGAAGATATGGTGAAACTGGCGCATAAACATGGAACCAAAACCATTATTCAAGGGATGAATCCCGCCGTTCGCCGCATACTCACCGAGTTGAGCGTGATTAAAAATATCGGTGAAGAAAATATCGTGGAAGACTTTGGCGCGGCTTTGAGCATGGGCATTGATTACGTAGGCGAAATGTACCTTGAGCGCACCATTGATCCCCTAAAGGGGTAAAATTGGATAGTCAGTCCACGCTTCATATTGTAAAGAGCAAGCATGTCCCCCGACAGCAGTTAAACAGCAGGGAGGGTTTTCGAGATAAGGCTAAGGAATGACTTATCGAATTTCATGGCATCTCCAAGGGAAATATTTCCCTTTATTTAAAATAAATGGAGTTCAGGCATAACCACAAAGTAGTTTAAAACTTAACCAGGTATGTGCCGAAATTTTAATAATCACCTTTATTTATCGAGATTATAAATATTATGTTAGCTAAAAATGACAATCTCTGGGGGAAACCCAGAATATTTTATAGAGTAATTTCTGTTATATTTGGCATATTGATTTTTGTAGCGGACGAATTGCTTCCACTGGGTGTTTCAGTGGGAGA
>QIDN01000417.1 GCA_003229345.1 Nitrospirota bacterium
GCCAGTGCCTTTTTAAAGTTCATTAACCCTGAAACTGGGATTTCTTGGGGGCCTGATGGATATGTTCTTTACAACGAAATAAAAGTTCAGTTCCAAAAGAAAAAGGGTGAAGTTTATTGCAGTTTTTTTGGATGTGAAGGGGATAAGTATAAATCAACCCACAAAAAATTCTTAGAAGCTGATAGAAAAAGTTTAATCGTGAAGTTAGTTTACTTTTCTAAAAATAAGGATTCTGCAATGGCAATTTATAAATGGGATGGTGAGCCTATGGGAATCTTTGGGGCTGATTTTCCCAAACCGCATTTTTATTTATATAAGGGTAAGTGGTTTTTTGAAATTTTTACGAGTGGAGATGTACCTGACAATTATTGGCTTGATCAATGACCAAACAAATAGTGATGGTAGTTGATCACCCGTCCGGATGGACAGGTGGTCGATTTGGAAAAGGGAAAAAAAAGGGGTCAAATCTCTCCTTGGCTACATAAGGAATTCTTTCCAAAAAATAACTCACCAAATTAGTCATTGAGTCCAGCGTCACGCTGGACCCAGTTTCGACTGGACGTAATAGCGGGTTGCCCGTTATCTTCGCCGACCGAAGTTTTTAAAATTACCAGCGGAGGTTCTCCGCTATGTCTTTTGTAGAAAGTCGGAGAGTTTATCAAAGGTGGCGGCGAAGTATTCGTGGGAATAATTGACGCCATTGTGATGCAAGAGTTCCTCAAGATCATCCGGAATCATTTCCTTCGGAGGGTATTGAAATTCATCGACCATGAGGGGGACGATATTCCGGTGGGTGGTAATGGCATGGGAGATTTCCCGCCGCAACCAGTCGTCCTGTGCCTCGCACCGGTCCATGGAGCCGGGCGACAGGACCACCACGAAATTTGGAACCGATTCGATTTCCCGTAACAATCGTTTGCCAAACTGCTTTGGCCCGAGATCGTCCACATCCAGAAATGACAGGTGCCCCCTTTTTTTCAATTCCGATTGAACGATGCGGGCCATGATGGAGCCGGTCTCTCTGCGATAACTGATGAAGGTCGTTTTTTTCTCCGGCAGTTTGATTCCCATGACAGTGGCACCCTTGGTTGCCAGCTCCGGCTGCACCTTTTTGATTTTGTCCACAATGCGGTGATCCCACAGAACGGCCAGAGAAGTACTGAACACGCCTAAAAATCCACCCATGATCAGATCCGGCACCCAGTGAATCCCCAGGGTGAACGAAGACAGGATCACCATGATTCCCAGCAGGCAAATGGGGTTTTTGAATTTAAACCGGTAACGGTAGCAGACAAAAACCATCACCAGCATAAAGGCGGCGGATAGACTGGGGAAAGCGTTGTCCAAAGCCCGGAACGATCTGTAAGACTCAATCCACCCGGTGGACAAGATATCGGATAGCAATGTGGCGTTGGCTGGCGGGAAAGCCCACCGTTCCGGAACCGGGAAAAAAATAAAGAAGCACAGGGCGATCAAATAACTGATGGCGAGTCCCAGGGTCATCACGCGGATTGGAGTGATCTCTCTGCGGAACAGGAGGCCGGCAATCACCATCAGCAACAACACGGGAAACAAAATGTAATAGGAAATGGAATGAGCCGCCGCCGCCCCTTCCCCGAGGCCCTCAAACTGTGAGAAATCCAGATTCCCCTCTAATTCCATAAACGCCTGGGCGATTTTATAACCCGTTTCATACTGCGCCGGGTCCTTCAGGTTCGACTCCATCTGGGTCTGGATATAGTTCACGGTGAACACCGCGAGTAGAATGAAGATCAATCCCAGGCGGTTATTTAAAATTCGATGATTCATGATTTTTCTTTAAGAGGATCGGGTGTTTTGGGTTTAATGATCACCTCGACCAAAGTAAACAAGGCGGCCAGGCCAAACAACCCAATTAATATTTTGGTTGTTATTTTGTATGTCTCCCCGGCATTGGGAGCGCGCTCCAGAAACACCCGGTAGGCTACATTGCCGAGAGGCTCGAACCCGAACTTGCCGTCTTCCTTTTGCGGGAAGCCCTTGCCCTTCAGTTGGAATGAATGAAAATCGGATTGTGTGACTTCCACGTTGAAAGGCGTGTCCACAGTGTATTCGTTGGTATTGAAATCGCTCCACGTAATTTTTTGAACCTTCAGTTGTTGGCCCACAGGAATTTGAAAATCGACATCCCGTAGCACCCGGGCGGTTTTGTCATCAAACAGCCAGACATAACGGATGCGGTGTATTTTATAGTCGATCACCCAGCTGATGCGCGATGCCAGACTTTCCATATCTCCGATACGGTAGCTGACTGAGAATTCCTGGGTCAGTCCCGAATCCATGATTGTGCTGGTCAGCAGGATCGAGTGATCATGCCGGGTTTCCAGTGTCCAGAGGATGTCAAACGCGCTGTGGTAGTCTTCATCGAAGAGTACCATTTCTGTTCCGGAAAACCGCACCGCCTGGCGGGCTGCCTCCAGATGTTTTTCATCGATTCCGGAGTTTTCCTTTTGAGATTTGCGAATGTTGATCACCACAGGATGGGGCGTGGTTTTAGCCAGATAACGCAAGTTGGCCAGTGACTTCCGCGCCTTCGGGCTGGCGTTGAAATCTTCCCACTTTAATATGTCTCCTTCATCGATGTCGGTCGCCTCCATCTTCCGGATGGTTTCGAGAATCTGGTCCTTGGTCTGCTTGATGAGCTTGTTAAACGGTTTGACCATTACCAGGAGGTCGTTGGGCGTCGAGTAAGGTAGTTTTATGAATTTGAGGTCAGTATCGGTTTCGAACTTGCTTTTGACACTTCCACGAACTGCCGCGAAATCTGCCTGCCTGCCTTTGATGATGGGAATCAATTCAGAAGAGCTGGCAATGCCATCTGGTTTCAGGCTATGAATCGCGATGAATTTCTGTTTGCCTTTAGGTTGTGTGAACAGAGAAAAGATGCCTCGCTTCTTGAAATATAAAGAAGGAAGAAAATGGCTCGAGGTGCTGAACTTGCTGTGATAAACGAAACGCGCAGGTGTTTCCCTTTGTTTTAGAATTTCGATGAAATCTTTTGTCTGCGCTTCCTGATTACCCAGATGGCGGGCAAAATCTTTCAAGGTTTCGGTTTTTTCATAGCCGAAATCTTTGTGGACTACGAAGTAACTGTCGCCGGTGACACTATTGGAATTTTTGTTTAGATACGTCCCCACAATTTCCATATTCGCCCCCAGCATTTCCGCGACGACAAAGGCGTAAGGGGTGACCCGGGCCAGCAGAGGCCCTTGTTTTGCTGGATCCCAGTCCAGAAGGGTTTGGATGGACGATTCATATCCCATTTCCTGCTTTTCAAAGGTCACGGGAACTTTGTGACGCAAATAATCCAGAAGTTTCTGGTCGGCCAGCTTGGTATCTGCATCCGGGGCCACCGACAGAAATTGGATGGGGGTTCTTTCCTGGGAAACTGCGGTGCCTGGAAATACCACACTCCAAACCAAGGCCAGTGCCCATAAATAGATCAACTGCGGTCGAGCCATTTCAATTTTCTCCCAGGTGATACATGCGAATTCTTCCAAAATTCTTGGGCAGGGGATGATTGCCCACGTATTCACACCGATAAACCCCGGCCGCCTCAATGGATATAAGCGCCGCAAAAGGTTCCGTCACGTAGACCGATCCCACCGGAGTGCAGGGCTCCAGCCGCGCGGTTTTGTTGACATGCGTCCCAAAATACTCTTTTTTACGGGTGAGTGGATTATACCCTTCAAAAATTGGTCCCACATGCGTCGCGACCCGTAACCCCAGATCCTCCGGTAAACCCAGTTCGGTCAGCTCCTGATCGGAGAAAATCCGGGTCAGCTCCAGCGAAACCCGGGCTGCGGAAGTAACGGAATCCATGACCAGGTAAATCGCGTCTCCCCACGTATTGGCGAACAAAATTTCCCCGGAATGGTTGTTAAAAATATGTTCCAGATGGTAGAACCACCTGGCAATAAATTGTGGCAGTTGTTTTTCCTTGAGATTGCTATAGCCTTTGACATCTGCAAAAATCATAGCCTTCATGTGGCGTTTCAGCTCTATTTTTTGGGATGAGGCAACCGGTAACGGAGCCACCCCTTTGGAGCGGGGTTCCGGGACCGGGATGATCAGGTTCTTTTGTCCCAAAGCTTCCCAGCGTTTCATGGCGGCGGCGGTGCCCCCGGGGCTGGCGGAAGGTTGGCCATTCCACAGCGCCACCTGGTAAGCCTGTGACCCCAGAGTTTGCGACCGTAGA
>QIDN01000250.1 GCA_003229345.1 Nitrospirota bacterium
GGCGATGAGCTCCTCCATGACCTGAGTGATGGGGTGGAGCGAGCCGCGGGCTTCCTTGCGGCCGGGCAGGGTGATGTCGAAGGTGCGATTGCTCCCTTCCGGGGAGGTGCCTTTCAGTTTTTCAGTTTTTTCTTTAACTTCATTTTCAATCCAGTTTTTGAGCTCGTTGATATGCCGGCCCACTTCCCTTTTTTGTTCGGAAGAAAGCTCGCGCATGTCCTTCATCACCTGCGTCACCAGACCTTTTTTCCCCAGAAAATCCGTACGCAACTGCCGCAGTTCATCTCCGATCCCGATCTCGGAGATCCGGTTTTTGAAGTCGTCTTTATATTTTTTTATTTTTTCGATCATGTGCAGGGAAAATGGAAATAAGACTTAAACAAAAAAAGCCTGATCCCCGGTGGGAATCAAGCTGATTAGATTTTCTGGAAAGAGTCTGGGGCGGCTCACTGGCCGGAGTGTCCCCATGGTTAACTGCTCAACTGAGCCCGGGCCGTATCCATCAAGGCACTGAAGGATTGCTCATTGTGAATGGCCATATCGGAAAGCACTTTCCGGTCGAGTTCAACATTGGCTTTTTTCAGGCCGTACATGAACTGGCTGTAGGTCATTCCGTCAGCGCGAACGGCGGCGTTGATGCGGGCAATCCACAATCGTCGAAAATCCCGTTTACGGGCGCGCCGGTCACGATAGGCATAGCAAAGAGCTTTTTCTACCGATTCCCTCGCCTTGCGGAACACGCGGCTCCGGACGCTCCGGAACCCTTTGGCCATACGGAGAACTTTTTTCCTTCTATTTCTCGATACGGACCCATTGACTGCTCTGGTCATTACTTTCTCCTACGCATAAGGCAACATCGCTTTGACGCGCTTGGTATCTCCAGGCGAGAGGATGCTGCTATGTCTTAAATTTCGTTTTCGTTTGGTCGTCTTGCTGGTCAGGATGTGGCTGGTAAAAGCGGAGTTTCGCTTTATCTTACCCGTAGCCGTTTTGCGGAAACGTTTGGCCGCACCCCTGTTGGTTTTCATTTTAGGCATTTTCAAATCTCCAGCGGAAACCGGTAATCATACCTGAAGTATACCCGAGAGTCAACTCTTAGAACTCTGGGAACTTTTGGTTTCCTTCTTATTGTTACCCTTGGGGACCAGAATCATGGTCAGGGTTCTTCCCTCTTGCTTGGCGTTTTGCTCGATGATGCCAAAATCCTCCATCGCCTCCGCAACACGCTTCAATAGTTTTTCGCCACCTGTGCGGTGGACAATTTCACGGCCCTTGAAAAAGATCACCACTTTGGCCTTATCCCCGCCTTCCAGGAACCTTTTCACATGTTTGACCTTGAAATCAAAGTCGTGCTGGTCGGTATTGGGTCGGAACTTGACTTCCTTGAGGTGGACGATCTTTTGATTTTTCTTGGCTTCGTGGGCTCGTTTATTGGCTTTGTATTTGTGTTTGCCCCAATCCATAACCCGGCAAACCGGTGGGTTGGCATTGGGGGATACTTCGACCAGATCCAAATCCTGATCCTGGGCTAACGCAATGGCTTCGCGGGTGGGGAAGGTGCCCAACTGCTCCCCGTCCGTGCCAATGACAGCGACTTCCTTGACACGAATCATGGTGTTTACTCTTTGTTTCTTGATACAATCTTCTCCTTGTTAAAGGTTATTCGGCATCTACCGCTTTGGTCTCGATCAACTCATTCAACTCCTTGAGGAAATCCTCCACCGGCATGACCCGGGTTTCCTTGGACTTCCGCTTTCTCACCGCTACGGTTTTAGCTTGAATTTCCTGATCGCCGAGGACCAGCATGTAAGGGATTTTCTGGAGTTGAGCTTCCCTTATCTTGAACCCAATTTTTTCATTTCGCAAGTCTTTTTCAACGCGAATGCCCTCTTCCTCCAAGCGCGATGCCACTTGCTCGGCATATGGGTTTTGGTTGTCGGTAATGGGCAGCAGAATTACCTGTACCGGGGCCAGCCACGCGGGGAATGCCCCGGCGTAATGTTCAATCAGGCATCCGAAAAATCGCTCCAGAGACCCCATCAGTGCACGGTGGATCATGATCGGCTGGTGCTTGTTGCCGTCTTCCCCGATATACGTCATCTCGAACCGTTCCGGCAAGTTGAAATCGACTTGAATGGTGGACACCTGCCAGTACCGGCTGAGGCTGTCCTTGATCTTGATGTCGATTTTGGGGCCGTAAAACACGCCCTCGCCGGGATCTACTTCATAAGGCAGTTCCGCCCGTTTGAGCGCCGCTTCCAGCGCCGCTGTAGCGGTTTCCCAGTCCGCGTCGGAACCCACGGATTTTTCCGGGCGGGTGCTCAGGAACACCTTGTGCTCCCAGAACCCGAACGACCGTAGAATGAATAATACGAATTTGAGAACCTTGGCGACTTCGTCTTCCAACTGGTCCTGGCGGCAGAATAGATGAGCATCGTCCTGGGTGAATCCGCGTACGCGCAACAGTCCGTGCATGACGCCCGACCGCTCGTAGCGATACACCGTGCCGAGTTCCGCCCAACGCAGGGGCAGATCGCGGTAGCTCCGCAGTCTCGTTTTGTAAATCTGAATATGGAATGGGCAGTTCATCGGCTTCATGACATACTCTTTGCCCTCGATATCCATCGGCGGAAAAATATTCTCTTTGTAGAACTCCATGTGCCCGCTGACTTTCCAGAGATCCGTCTTGGCGGCATGCGGTGTGTACACCAGCTCGTAGCCGTTGTTGTAATGCTCCTGCTTCCAGAACTCCTCCATCAGGTAGCGGATGCGCGCGCCCTTGGGATGCCATAAGATCAGGCCCGGCCCGACGTCGTCCGACATGCTGTACAGGTCGAGCTCTTTGCCGAGTTTGCGGTGATCGCGCTTCTTAGCTTCCTCCAGGCGGTTGAGGTAGGCCTTCAGTTCCTTCTTGTCGTGCCAGGCCGTGCCATAGATGCGCTGGAGAGCGGCTTTGCGCTCGTCTCCACGCCAGTAGGAGGCGGGGTCCTTGGTGTTTTCGACATGCGGACCACGGCACAGATCGGTGAATTCCCCCTGTGTGTAGGCGGAAATGATTTCACCTTCAGCAAAATCCTCGATGATCTCCACCTTGAAATTTTCACCCATTGCGCTGAATATGTTCTTCGCGTCATTGTGCGACAGTTCAACGCGATGAATTTCCAAACCCTCTTTGGCGATCTGGTGCATCCGGTGTTCTATCTGTTCGAGATCTTCCGGCTTGAAGGGTTCCTCGCGGTGAAAGTCGTAGAAAAATCCGTCTTCGATCACCGGACCGATGGTGATCTTGGTTTCCGGATACAATTGCTTCACCGCCTGCGCCATCAAATGGGCGCAACTGTGACGAAGGGTTTCGAGATCGTACTGCTTTTGATTCGGATTGCTCATCTAAAAAAACACCTGTGGACCTGAACCGAATGAACGGTCTTATGAAATTGTTGTATGGATTTGGAGTTGATCCGTGAAGGACAGCGGAAAACCATAGGCGCGGGCGGTTTCGAACCGCCGACCCCTTGCATGTCAAGCAAGTACTCTACCCCTGAGCTACGCGCCTGTAAATCCAAAATTCGGATGCGGGTGAAACGACATTCTAAGACCTGCCGCCATTTTGTCAAGGGCGGAATTCCCGCAGTCGGGAGGCCTAAAAACCCTTAAAAAACAGCATGTTGAACTATTTGTTGGTAAAAGTCAATATGAACTGCTGATGAATGCAGATAAACGGGTTGGGTGAGGGGTCGATTAATGTACCCCGAGTCCTTCGACAAGTTCAGGGTAGGCTCTGCCCTTGGTTCCTCAGAATGACAAGACTGTACAGATTGTCATCCTGAGCATCAGCGAAGGATCTATGTTTTAGATGTGAAGGGAAAACGCGGGTTATTTATGACGACCGGGTTTGCAGGTTGGCATTGACCATGTAGTCTTCCAGCTCATCAATCATTTTGTCCACCTTTGAGGTGTCTCCATCCAGCTTGACAAGAATGTTGCGGCTGTTTTTGTAGTGGTCGAGGGCCGTTTTTATCTCCCCCTGTTTGTCGTAAACAGAAGCGAGGATGAACCAGCGATCTGCTGTCTGCTGGCTGTTCTTGTCCCCGTATTGGGTGGAATGGTCCAGCCCCTTCTTTAAATACTCGATAGCCTTGGTGTATTTGAACTGCTTAAAGTAGATGTTCCCCATGCTGGCGTAGACGCCGCCGATCGCAGACTGGGTATTGTTGGGCGGTTCGGTGTTGATTTCCAGATACTCCTGATAATGTTCCAACGCTTCATCCGTGTTGCCTTCCAATTCTGCCTGTTTCGCCTTGGCCAGCAGATTCTCGGATACCGCGGCTTTGCGGGCTTCTTGAGCACCCTCGGGAAGGTATTTCATATAACCGTACACGCCCACTCCCACCAGAACCAGCGCGGCAACAATGATCATTACGGTTTTGTTCTTCTTTTGTTCAGTCATGGAATTCCTCGGCCTCATTAAAAGGGAAATTTCTGTAATTTTATTGTAAAGGCACTAGATAGAAATTCTAAGTAAATTTAATTGAGATAACTCTAAGGCTGGGTTTTTCAAAGCAAATTTTGGTGGGGGGAAGTGGGTGCCATCGCTGCTCAAATTTCAAAGGGCTTTAATATAAAAATCGTTTCTATCATTTTCTCATTATCCAGGTTCAGAAAATGCCAGTCGGGGTTTTTTGATGACATTGCAAATAAAAGGAAACCTTAAGAATATATTGACACTCCGAACTTATGTGTCTAGTTTGTATCCTTATGCCTTTTTTTCTTGGAAGGTCAAATTAACCAAGGGAGGAAATATGAATAGGCAATTATTCAACACACTAGTGTTCTGTATAGTATTGGCAAGTTTGATGGGTTGCAGTCAAGAGAAACAAGCGTCTATGTCTACAGGGGGCTGTGTGTTTAAAAAAGCATGGCTAGAACCTCATGACTTACCCACTGAAGTTCCTGTCGACGAATCATTATGTGATTTTCATCAATTCGTTATGGAACATTTTGTTGCCGAAACCTATTGGGAATCGAGCTCAGAATTTTTGAATTGGATGCCCGTTTACGGTGTGTTTACCCCGGAAGGTAATGTCCAGGAAAATCCCACGCCCTGGGGAAAGCAGCCGGAGATATCCAAAGAGTTGTGCCCGGAGGCCGGCGGAACAATGGCTCCGGTTTTTTCCGATCTCGTTCACCAGGCGAGCAGAGGGGGTCCTGAATTAATAGACCAGGCAGGAAATTATGTTTTCTATGGCGTGCGGATGAACAAGACCCAGTACGACTACACCATCAAATGCGACCTGCAGGCGGATAAGACCTGCGCCAATAAAGAGGTAGATGGGACTCGTTATCCCAAGGGATCGGTCGAAACCAAAATCGGTTGGAAAATTTTGAACACCTCGGACGATCTATCCAAATATATTTCTGTCCCGGGATGGGTTAAAAATCCAGTAAGTGGAGCATGCACCGAAGAAACCCTTGGGATGGTCGGTTATCATTTGGTGATCGCTTCCAAAAGACACCCGGAGTTTATTTGGGGCACCTTCGAGCATGCAGACAACAATCCCGATTGCAACAAACGGGGAACTGCGCGCGACTGGTCTTTTTACAACAAGGATTGCCCGGAATGCCCCATCAACACTTATGAAAAGGGAGAACCTACCCAGGTTTGTTTGCAACATCCGCAAGGCGGGGGATCCTCAGATGATAAACAGAATGAGAAGGACATCATATCGTTAAATGCTTCTTATCAAGAAGTACTCGGAGGCAGTAAGATGGGCAACTATAAATTCGTCGGGAGCCTGTGGACCAAGGATGGCGTACCCCCCCACAGCGGCGAAAAAGTTCAAAAGGGATCGGTGTTGTTGGCCAATAGTGTGGCTGAGACCTATATTCAGGGCGACGCCAGCGGCGCTGGAACCAAAAACTGTTTTTTTTGCCACAGATATAACACTCCAGAAGAGGCTTTGAAGGTATCGCACATTACCGAGGTTCTTCAGAAAAAGAGTCCGACCCTGAGAGCAAAAATGAAAATTAAATAGATCCCGATATGGCTCCCCAAACACAAAACCCCTCCCTTGAATCAAGGGAGGGGTTCGTCGGGTCCCGCGTTGCGCTGGTTAGATTTTCTGGTAAATCTCGGCGCCCTTGTCTTTGAAGGTCTGGGACATTTCGGCCATGCCTTTGTCGAGTGCCTCTTTCTCATCGATGCCCAGTTGCTCGGCGTAGTCGCGCACGTCCTGGGTGATCTTCATCGAACAGAACTGCGGTCCGCACATGGAACAGAAATGTGCCACCTTGGCACCCTCCGCCGGTAAAGTCGCATCGTGATATTTCAACGCAGTCTCCGGGTCGAGCGACAGGTTGAACTGGTCCTCCCACCGGAACTCGAAACGCGCTTTGCTGAGCGCATCGTCTCTTACCCGTGCTCCGGGATGTCCCTTGGCGAGATCCGCCGCATGCGCGGAGATTTTGTAGGTGATGACGCCCTGCTTGACGTCGTCGCGATCGGGCAGTCCCAAATGCTCCTTCGGTGTCACGTAACACAGCATGGCGCATCCGTACCAGCCGATCATGGCGGCGCCGATGCCGCTGGTGATATGATCGTAACCCGGCGCGATGTCGGTGGTCAGCGGTCCCAGGGTATAAAATGGAGCCTCGTCGCATTCCTTCAATTGCTTCTCCATGTTCTCCTTGATCATGTGCATCGGCACGTGACCCGGTCCTTCGATCATGGTCTGCACGTCGTGCTTCATGGCGACCTTGGTGAGCTCGCCCAACGTTTCTAATTCGCCGAATTGCGCGGCGTCGTTGGCGTCGGCCTGTGAACCGGGGCGCAGTCCGTCGCCCAGAGAAAAGCTGATGTCGTAGGCTTTCATGATTTCGCAGGTTTCCTCGAAGTGCGTGTAGAGAAAATTCTCTTGGTGGTGCGCGAGACACCACTTGGCCATGATCGCCCCGCCGCGCGAGACGATGCCGGTCATCCGCTTCGCCGTCATCGGTACGTAACGTAACAACACGCCGGCGTGGATGGTGTAGTAGTCAACGCCCTGCTCGGCCTGTTCGATCAGCGTGTCGCGGTAGATTTCCCAGGTCAGCTCTTCCGGTTTGCCGTTGACCT
>QIDN01000091.1 GCA_003229345.1 Nitrospirota bacterium
GGTGACGAGGGTGTCCTTGACCCGCTGGATCAGCGGTGTGAAGGTCATTTTGCGTCCGTTCAGTGATACAGAAAATACATCGATGCCTCGGCCACCACGGGTGGCGATTTTGGCGCGGTGGGGCCGGATGCCGAAGTTTCTAAAGGCGTGGGCTATTTTGTACAACATGCCGGGATGGTCGCGGGCTTCGATGCGGATCAAGGTAAAGGGATTATCCGAGTAGTTTTCGACCTGGATTTGAGGTTCGATGGCCGCCTCGCGGGGGGTCTCGTTCAACAGCCGAGTGCGTTCCTTAAGCAAGTCACCCAGAGTTGTGGTCTGGTTCAGCAGGTCTTTGAGGTTGTTTTCAATTTCCTTCCACACTTTTTCGACACTGCCAAAAATATTGATAGCCTCCTGACTGCCCACCTGAACGACGATGATGGCGAGTCCATCCTTTCTTGAAAAAATCTGCGCGGAAAGAATGTTCAATGCCCGCGCGGTCAGGGTGCCCACCAGATCCTTGAACAGGCCGGCATTGCTCTGGCCGCACAGGGTCAGATCGAAAAATTCTCCCGAGGGATGATCGACGAATTGAATTGCAAAGTCATCCTCGCCTTTTTTCTCTACCAGTCGGATGTGGTCGACGATGTCGCTGGAGTCCGCAGTATGCAGATAATCGTCCGGCATGGTCTTCAGGTGCTGGTCGATGACTTCTTTAGAGAGTTGATCGGACAGTTTGGAGTAAACCGCCTGGCGGGTAGTCTGGGGTTTTTCTTCTAATGATTCCGGCCGCACCAGATAGTTCCGGGTGCGTTGGTATATCTCGGTCAGTAGCATTTTTTTCCAGGAGGTCCAGGTTCCCGGTGCCACCGCGTTCAGTTCGGCATAGCTCATCAGTAGCAAGAGGTCGAGTTTCTGCGGAGTTCCGGCGATTAGGCCCAGTTTGCGAATGATCGTTGGGTCATGAATGTCCTGATGGAACGCAATTTCATTCAGAGCGTGCAATTGACCGATCAGAAAAATCAGAAGCTCGCGTTGCGCCGGAGTCAATGCTAAATCTTCGAATACCCGGGAGAGCGATGCGCGGGTTTGTGAAGTGGTTGATTCTTCGCCTTCCTTTTCAAGAGAATGCAGAAGGCACGCCAGTTTGAGAATCACCCGGTGATCCGTTTCGCTGTACAGTTTCTGAAATTGTTTCAGGCTCTTGTCGGACAGGTCCGGCAAACTTTCCAGAAAATGGACCATGCGCAGGGCATGCTCGTCTGCGGTGTAGCGGTGATAGAAATCGTAACTGATCCGGTACTGCGATTGGCCGAACTCGGGGAGCAACCGGGCCAGCAGGTTGGCTTCGTGCATCAGGTGCAAAATGTTTTCCGAGTGTGAGTGATCCAGAATGCCGAACAGAAATTTTGCTACCTCGGGGTTTGCAATGTAATGGGAATCCACCAGATCCGCGTTTTGGCGAATCAGGCGGTTCAGTTGCGTGTCCGGTTGCAATCCATACTGCTGGCACAGTTGGAATACTTTGAGAAATAACGGCAGATCATTTTTAAACAGGTCTTCATTCAAGTCTTGTGCAGACAGTTTATTTTTTTTGATAATGAATCCGTTTTCCAGGTTGGTCTGTTGCAATTGTGTCAGGAGGTTTTGAAGCGTCGGCTTGACTTCGAGGCACCTATGAAATATATCTGCGCTTATATGCCGTATACGGGTAGCGTGCGTGAAATAATCGCGCATGAAGGATTCTGCATCGCCTTCTCCTTCTTTCTCACGGTAATCCAGCTGTGCCGCCAGTTCCTTTTGAATGCCCATCTCCAGTACATCGGACTTCTTGCCTTTCTGGAAATGTAACTCGTTGCGGATCTTGAGCAGAAAATCCACCGATTCCCTCAGTTGATCCAATTCCTCCGGAGTGACCACGTCGGCCCGTTGAATTTCCTGAAGAGAGATGCCGTCGAAGGACACTGCCACCGCCCATAGCGCCGCATGGTAATCTCGCAAACCTCCCGGACCATTTTTGATGTCCGGTTCAGGATGGCTGGTCACCCCTTCACGGGTTTCCGAAGACTCGAAAATTATTTTCAGATTTTCGTTCAGAAATTCTTTGGCTTTTTTCTTGAGAACGCTTTTGCGGACGGAGTTCCATAGTTTTTGGTAGAGCGGATAGGTGCCGGTCAGGAACCGGGTTTCGATCATGGATGTACGGATAGTGGGATCGTCCAGCGCCAATAGCCGGCACTCCTTAACGGTGCGACAGCTCTGCCCGATTTCCAGTCCGATTCCCCACAGGACGGAAATAATATCCTGAATGAACCGATCCAGGGTCTTATCCATTTTTTTCTGCAAGAGAAATAATAGATCGATATCGGAGCCGGGGTTGAGTTCTCCCCGACCATATCCTCCCACTGCGACCAACGCGAATTTGTCCGTTAAATTTTTGTTTTGATACGCTTCCAATTCGGAGAGCGTCGTGACCACATGCCGGATGACTTCATCGATGAGCCCGGTCAACGCCTGGATGACTTCTCTTCCACCGGCGCCGGCCCGGTGCCAGTCTTTTATTTTTTCGTGTTCCTGCTGGATCAGGTTTTTGAACTTGCGGAAATAGTCCAGGCGCACCTTGGGATCCGCCGGAATCTGCAGGACCGAAGAGAAATCGAGATCGAACTTATGAAAGAGAGACTTGGGACTCATGGTGCCTGATGGAATCTCCGGAAAGACGGTTTATAGGTGCGCGTTGGGTTCTGGTAATTGAGTCATGTATTTTGAAGGAAAACAAAGGAATATAAAAGGTTAAATTGTCCGGATCGAAATAAGGATTTGGGCTTTGTTTTGAGGTGGTTGTTTCCCTCTCCACTGGAATGGATCCAGCCAAATTTGCTTGACAAAGCGGGGGTTAATCCGATAGGTTACCCATTCTCACAGTCCATACATTTTCCAGAGGCCTTACCGTTTTTAACAACCAAATTTCGTCAAAATAAATAAGCGCATTTTTAATCCTTTAATATTTTTGAAATTGATTCAAGAGACTTTCTGGTCTTGTCTAAAATCAAAGTGAACAATACCCTTATTCTTTGAGAGGGCGAATATATGGGACTCATGCGAAAAAAAATCACCATAGTCGGCGCGGGCCAGGTCGGTACCACGGTGGCTCAGTTGGTGGCCTACAAAAATCTGGGTAACATCGTGCTGGTGGATATCGTTGAAGGGGTTCCTCAAGGAAAAGCCCTTGATCTCCAACAGTCCGGTTGTCTGCAGGCGTTCGACAGTATTATTACCGGCACCAATGACTACAAGGACACGGCCAATTCCGATATCGTAGTGATCACTGCAGGCTTGCCCAGAAAACCGGGGCAGGACCGGTCCGACTTGCTCCGTATCAACGCTAAAATTGTAAAGAGCGTGACCGAGCAAATCATGCAGTATTCGAAAGATCCCATCATCATTGTGGTGTCGAATCCGCTCGATGCGATGGTCTATCTCGCCAAACAAGTTTCCGGTCTTTCAAGAAATCACGTTCTCGGCATGGCGGGCGTTTTAGACTCCGCACGGTTCCGCACCTTTGTGGCGCTGGAGCTGTCCTGTTCGCTGGTGGATGTTGATGCCATGGTGCTGGGCGGGCACGGCGATTCCATGGTCCCGATGCCGCGCTACACTACCGTCTCCGGTATTTCCATCACTGACCTGATGACGCAGGAGCAGATCGACCGGCTGGTGGACCGCACGCGTAAAGGCGGTGCGGAAATCGTCGGTCTCCTGAAAAATGGCAGTGCCTTCTCTGCGCCCGGTGCTTCCGCCGTTAAGATGATCGAAGCGATCCTGCTAGACAAGCGGAGAATCCTGCCGTGCACAGCGTATCTGGATGGGGAGTACGGTTGGAGTAATATTTTCTTCGGAGTGCCGGTGGAGTTGGGCGCGTTGGGCATCGACAAAATCATCGAATTGAATCTGACCCCGGACGAAAAGAAAGCGCTCGATAAATCCGCCGCCGACGTAAAAGTGATGATCGACGAAGTCGATGCCTTCCTTAAAGAAGGGTAAGGCGCTAATCCTACCTACCGCATAATTTCAAACTGATCGAATACGGTCACGCCTGCTTCTTTCCCATCACATTCCAACGCAATGTTTTTCCACATCGGATCGTCGGCGTGCCAGCGCGGATTTTGTTTTTCATCTTGTGTCGGTGGGGGCGGGCAGACTCTCCAGGTTTTGGCGGTCAGGGTATCGTGAGAAATTT
>QIDN01000014.1 GCA_003229345.1 Nitrospirota bacterium
GGCGCAGGGCCAGTTTAGCTGAGACGCAGTAGCACAGTCGGCTTCGTATGCCGAGGTTTAAAAGTAAGCTCCGGGTATTACCCGGTCCACTTATTTAAAAACCGTTAGCGCGTCTTTGCCCTTTAAGGGATTTTCTCCCAAATCGATACAACGCACGCGCATGTGGGCTTTCGGCCCGAGGTTGATAATGACGGCGATGTCATCGAAGGATAGATCTTCTCTTCCCCTTAGCCGAGCGGCGTTAATAGTTGCGGGCAGATCGAACGCCCTCCTCTCTCCCGGTTGCAGGATTTCACTCACATAAACCTTGTTACCGAGAACCACTTTGAGGTCTGCGTCCTCCTTGCCGATGTTGTCGATGAAGAAATCATTGGCGCATCGCTCGACTTCTCCCGGCTCGATGATGCGGATTTTTTCAACCTTGGTGCCCATGTCCCCCGCCCAGAGGATTGCGGGAGCTCCAACGACCATCATTACGACCAGGATATATAAAAAAGAATATTTTGCTTTCATTGGACTGCCTCCAATTGCGGGTGGAGCACCACCCATGGTTGGGCCCCGGAAGGCAGTACAGCAATCAGGAATCCGCCCCATTTTCCGGGTCTTTTGGAACTGCTATCCCCTAAATATGGTCCCACTTCGATATTTAGCAACGGGCGAATTCTAACCATTTGAATTTAAAGCCAAAGCTCCGTTCCTTTCTTTCGCCCGATCGCTTCGCTGACGCTTCATCAATCGCAGGGCCACAAGCAAATTGATCATTGCGAATATGGGAACGACCAGAGTCGGTGCTAATGCCATGGGAAACTCAAAAATGGTTTTCAAACTGGGAGACTCTTCAATCATATACAACGGGCCTGGTAACCCCACATTAATTAATACCATCGCAATCGGACCAACAATTAAAAAACCAATTAAATTAATGATAATCGCCGACCTCTCTTTCCAAACTCCTCTATAAATTAGAACTGCTGCGATCAAAGTCGTCACACCATAAAGAAAATCTGGAATTCCAACAACCTTGGAAAAAAATGAAGAAAATTCACCCGTATAACCTTTAATAATACCGCCTATGGCCAAGACTCTTAATCCTTCGAAGCCCATGATTAGATAAAGTGGAGTTTGGTCAATTATCTTATCAATTCCCTGGCGCAATGTTTTTGAAGCCATCCAGGGAATCATAACGATCAACACCGGGATTTGTGTAATCCACAACCCAGGGAGCGAGCTTAGGAAGCCTTCGCTTTGATAGTAACCACCCATCCCTAAGTATGTGCTCAACCCTCCCCATAAAGTGAGGGCAGCCAGAATAAGAACAATCTGTTTTTTTTGGAGTGCACTAATTTGCCCCGAATCATATGTATTTCGGGTCACCCTGTAAATAACCACACATTGAATCAGATACAGCAATGGCAACATTGAGAATTTCATAACAAATCTCCTTTTTTATTGTTGTTTAGTTTTTGGCATAATCATGGATACCAATTGAGTCTTCTGTCTTAAATTTGTGTCCATCGCTTGAACTTGAGAAGCAGAAGGGGATTCCCCTTCAGTTTTAGTTTTCCCGTCAGGACCGGAAAGACGGGAGTGATTTCTTCGTTCACGATTTTCAGCCAGATTTCCGCATCAACAGTAATTTTCAAATCCGCGTTGTGAGCGGGACCTGCGTGCACCTCGAGCCGACCATTCTGAATCGAGATTGTTGCCATCCGTTCGTCACTGCCGGTGAACTGGAACTGGAGAGTCGCGCTTTCCCCTTTCGCTTTCAGGGAATTGAACACCAACCCGAGCCCGCTCAGAAACCCGTCAATGGAGCCGGGACGAGTCGGATTGCGAACGTGGCGGATTTCCTTGTTCGGAAAACGCCGCACGGCTTTCTCCGCGTAGGTATCCTTGCGGACGTACACCGGCTCGGACTTGTCTACTAATGGGCGGACTATGTCATCGACATACTGTTTTTTGTCGTGATGATATAACGGCAAGATGTCCTCACCCGCAGGGCAGACGGCCATGCAATAGGCCGCCTTATAATTGGCGCCGAACGACAACGATTGCCACATCGATGCGGTTTCCGTATCCCTGACGCGTGAGCGGTAATCGGCAATATTTTTCGATCCGACTACCTCCTCGGTCCATTCCTGGAACCCGCCCATGAACTCGCGGTAGTTGTGGGTCATACAGGCGGCGTAATCGAACTCGCCTGTTTTGCTCACCGCGCCCACCGGACAGGCGGCCACGCATAGGTTGCAGGTGAGGCAGGGGTTGTAATCGAGCGGTTTCCCGGTCTCATCCACCTGGGTATCGATCAAAATTGTTTCCAACAGGATGAAGTTGCCGAATTTGGGATGGATGACATTGCGGTGGATCCCCATGCGCCCCAGACCGGCCTGCTCGGCGATGGGTTTGTGGCTGACGTCCCAGATTTGTGCCTTGCCGAAGCGGTCCATATCCATTGGAAACCCGACGGTCGGCACCACGCCGCGCACTCCGAGAGCGTTCAGCCGTTTCAGGATGCGGCGGGCGGTGTCGGTGAGACCGTGAATGGTGTGGTGAAACTCCTCGTTGGCGGCGTAGCGGGCGGGCGATTGGAGGGTCTCCCGGTTCATCACCTGGACCAGTGAAATCAGCGTTTGCGTCCGCGGGTACACGCTCAGGATATCCTGTTTCTGACCCGCCAGGGCACCCCGGTGGATTTCCACCAACCCGGCGTCGTCCGCCCCCTCCTCCAGACACAAAGCCCGGAGCGCCTCCGTAGACAGTAGGCCTTCTTCTGTTCGCATTGAATTTGCTTTCATCAACGTTTCCATTCTCTCCTCCTTTATAAGTGTAATTACACGTATTGTGTTAAATTTTTTTATCCAAGTCCAACCTTTTGAACCGTGAGTTTGAGGTGATCGAGCAGACCGTTCCACCGCTCTTTGCCCAGCAGGCTCACCGTATCTTTTTGCGCTTTCTGCCATAAGGGCAAGGCCTGGGCCAGCACTTTGCGGCCCTGGGCGGTGATCGTCCAGACGCGTGTCCGGCGGTCCTCGCCGGGGACTCGTTTGATCCATCCCTGCAACTGCAACGGCTTGAGGTTGCGCGTCAACGTGGTGCGGTCCATGACCAGTTTGTGTGCCAGGTTGGAGATGGTTTCCGCTCCCCCCAAAGAGAGCACGGTGAGAAGCGAGTACTGGGTGGACCGCAGGCCGCTGGGTTTCAGCGTCTCATCATATAGATGGGTCACCACCCGTGCCGCCTTGCGCAGATTGAAATTGGTACAGTTTTTTACATCCATCGGTTTGGCCATGATTCAATTCCTATTTTCTCTCAGCATTAATATGAGTATATACACCTATTTAGATTCTGTCAACCCTGAAAAGATTCTTTTTTGAGAAAATATTATTTACTACGAATTCCTGCTCGGCTTGAGATCGTCCTTTTAAATCAATAGTTTACACTTCCGTGGCTACCACAATTACCGCCGTATCCGTAAACTGTCTAAACCGTTTCACTTGCCGGTTTTCAATATCATAAATATGCACCGCTAAAGAAACCCTTGCTGGTGCATCGCCTCAGCTTGTTTGACCGCCCGAGATATGTCTCCCAGACAGCAGGTTCCACTGGGATTGGTAACTTCACATCGACATTCCCCGGCCTTCACGCGGGCGGTTATGATTTTTAGAATTTCAGTCGAACCCTTGTTCCGAAAATCTGCTTGAATAGCCTGCCGATCATAATTGAAACAGTAACAGATGGGGACGGGATCCTCTTGTTCCTTAATCCCTACCCGCACGAAAAGCTGGTCTTTGGTAATAAGATGTTCACCCAGCACCGAGACATAGACCGTATCGCAGTCCGGTGCATTGCAAAAATAGTACGGTTGAGGGAGGAGGTCTGATTTTATTTCGGGTTTGACAAGACTTTCTACCGTTATCCTACCCACCGGTTTAACAACCTGTTCATTCATCGGGCAGACTGGCGGGTCCCCTGTGTGGGGAATAATGCAACATTGTGTCATGGGTTTCTCCCAGGGCTTGCGGATTCATGAATGCAATTTTAGCCTTAGTTTCTAATCCGGCCTTATACAACAACCCTCATGATCGAGCACGCCCTCGTTAGGTATAGTGCCTTCTAATCGCTTAATGTAAAAATCAGGGTTTTTCTTGAACACCTCTGCACAATATGGACAACGGCAAAAATATACTTCCCGTTCGCTAATCTCGATTCTGAC
>QIDN01000010.1 GCA_003229345.1 Nitrospirota bacterium
CGGAGGCACGCCACCCCGTTGACAAGGAGACCGGGGCAGGATATGTTAAGGTCCATTCGCCTGCAACGAGGGTACGATTATGATTCAGCTGGAATTGCGAAGCGACAAAGGAGTCCTGATCGTAAAACCGCTGGGACCCCTAGCGGCGGAGGATTTCGCGGCCATTGCGCGTGATGCCGACGGCTACATCGAGGCGCACGGCGCTTTGAACGGATTGATGATCTGCACAGAAAAATTTCGCGGCTGGAAGAATCTGCAGGGTCTTTGGTCACACCTCAGGTTCGTTCGTGACCATCACAAGAAAATCAGGAAAGTGGCCTTCGTCAGCAATTCCAAAATCGTTGAACTCGTCATCAATCTTGCGAAATATTTTGTCAATCCGGAAGCCAGATATTTTAAATGCAACCAGGAAGGCTCTGCCATGAATTGGATCGGTGCGTCATGACTGATGAAATCATCAAGAACCTGGGACCCTTTGGCGGGAGTTTGGGAAAATGAAAGCATCCACCATGAATATTAAAATTGTCTTTTTGAGTTGCCTGATGGTTCTTGTCGGGCTTTATGCCTGCGCCGGCCAGCCCACAGGCGTTAACGGTTTTTTGAGCGACTATTCCAAACTGCAGAAAAATCCAAGGTATGCAGGATCGCAAATTTATTTTAATCCTGAGACACCTTTGAAGAACTATTCACGGTTTATCGTGAACCCAGTGCAAGTGCGGTTGTCCTCCATAGGGGCATACCGGGGCGCCGACCCAGCTAAACAGCAGGAAATATCCCAGTATACGCATCAACAATTCGTCACCGCGTTACAAGAGGGTGGGTACGAAGTGGTGACCAGCCCCGGACCGGGAACCTTGATCTTGCGAAGCGCTCTTACAGAAGTAGCGCGAAGTGAGATTAAGCCTCGTTCGTTTCTGATGAATATCAGCCTGGGGGGTGCCTCCATTGAGGCCGAGTTCGTCGATGCCCTTTCGGGAGAAATCGTCGTGGCGGTTATGGAATCACAAAGAGGTACTCATACTAAAGTGGCGAGGAATTTAAACGAATACAGTAACGCCAAGGACGTAATTGACCGTTGGGCCGCAAGACTGGTTCAGCGCTTGGACGAAGAGTATGGAAAAAAGTGAGATCAATATATGACAAACGAAATCATCAAAAATCTGGGACCGTTGGCGCCGCTGGCGGGAATCTGGGAAGGTGATAAAGGAGACGATACCGCCCCGTCCAAAGAACGCGGAACGGAAACCAACAAGTTCCGCGAGCGCATGACGTTCGAACCTATGGGACCGGTGAACAATCACGAGCAGGTGCTGTACGGCCTGCGCTACACCACCACGGCCTGGCCATCGGGCGCGAGCGATCCCTTTCATGAAGAGTTGGGCTATTGGCTGTGGGACGCTAAAGCAAAACAGGTGATGCGCTGTTTTATGGTGCCGCGCGGGGTAACCGTCATTGCCGGGGGCACCGTGGAACCGGACGCCAAGTCATTCGAACTGACCGCCGACGCCGGTTCGGATACCTACGGCATCTGCTCCAACAAATTTCTGGACAAGGAATTCAAAACCGTGCGTTACGAGTTAAAGATCACGATCCACGACGATCAAAGCTTCAGCTACGAGGAAGACACCCAACTCCAGATTAAAGGCCAGAAAGACCTCTTCCATCACACCGACAAAAACACTTTGAAGCGCGCCACCTGACCAGCCGGGCAAGGCCCGGAGCTAATTCTCCCCCTTGTAAAGGGGGGCCGGGGGGATTCTTCCCCATTGTCATCCTGAGCCTGTCGATATTTAAAATTGCCTGCGGAGGTACTCCGCCCAGCGAAACATTGGCGCTGGATGGTTGAAAACCGGGTTGCCCCCGATGATTCTTATTTGTAAGGAACCGAAAAGTCATGAGCCCGCACAGGAATCTTGCCTGGGAGTATTTTCAAACCTCGAATAATTCCTTCAAGGCCTCCAAACACCGGGGATCATACAATCCGATTTGGGTTTCTTTCTCAATTTCGCGGATCGCACTCTTATATTCCCACGTTTCTGCATAGAGACGTTTTGAGGTCATGGCGTCAAACGTATCCGCTACCGCCAGAATTCGTCCGCCCATAGGAATTTCTTCCCCTTTTAATCCCTTTGGATATCCGGACCCGTTCCATCGCTCGTGATGCGTAGCTACAATCTCCAATAGGACTTCAGACTGATATCCCATCTGTTTAATGAGCCGGCAACTTTCAGCAGGGTGCTTTTTGAAAATTTCATACTCTGATGGAGTTAACTTTCTATTGTTGTCCAGCAATTCAGAGGGAATAACGGCATTACCGATATCGTGTAAAAATGCAGCTATCAGAATGTTTTCTTTTTCTTTAAGGGATAAATCCATTACATCCGCCATAGCGTAAGCAATGTTCGCAACCATTTTTCCATGACCCACCCGCCCATCAATACTTTCAATGGGGAGGATCACTTCATCTGGAATATTTAGTTTGGATGCTGCCTCGTTATATTTATCGTAAAAAGCCTCGGGAATTTTAGATCGATTGAGCATATTGTCAACTAAGCCGATGACCCGATAGACGGATATGCGATCTTTTTTCCCTTTGATGGCAATCTTTTCAAACTCCTCTTTCTTTAAATTGGCATCTACAAATCCCAACCTGGCTGTCGTATTATCGGGATCCAATTTCAAAACCTTTTGGTAACACTCGATGGCGGCGCTGGCTGCTTTCATTTCAAAAAAGGTCTTTCCCAGGGAATTCAATTTATCTAAATCATCAGGAGTTTTTTCCAAATCAGCTTCCAACTTTTTGATTTTCTTTTCAAGAGCTTCATCAGACGACCGTTGTCTGGAAAAATTGCTTACCTGAGCGGCAATGACATACGGTTTGACATCGGAATAAGTTTCTTCATCAATAAAGACTCCGCCGAGATCGCAGATATTTTCCAATCTGGAAGCCAAATTGGCGGTATCCCCGATACAGGAATAGCTTTTTCTTTTGGACCCAAACAAACCTATGACCGAAGGACCAGTAGCGATTCCAATCCGCATTTCCCAGTTCGTATTTAATTCCTTGAGACAACTCTGCATATTGAGCGCGGCAAGAACGGCCATCAGTGAATGCATTTGATAGTTGATGGGAGCCCCGAACTCAACCATAATTCCGTCGCCCATATATTTATCAATATGACCAAAATATTTCATGATGCTTTTTTCCATTTTATTCAGGTAGATATTCAATTCATCTACCACCTGTTCCGGAGGATGCGTATCGGAATAAGAAGTGAAATCTTTGAGGTCTGAAAAAAGAACTGAAATCCGCCTTTTCTCCGTGCGCAATTTTCCTTCGATCATCATGCGCGCAACATTACCATCCATAACGGAAAACAAGGTGTCCTCCACCTTGGTTTTCAGGGCTTCAATGGTTCTATGGGAACGCTCCAACTCCTGGGTTCTTTCCGCAACCTGCAATGCTAAATTATCGGTGTGCTTATTCAATTCCTCGTTAGATATTTTCAGCAAAATCTTTTCTCTAGATAGATCGCTTTGCAGTTTTTTATTGCTTTTCAATTCCAATCTAAACCGTTCGGACAAACTACCGACTCCCCAACCCGACAAGATCAAAAAACCTCCCCAAACGATTAAATTGAAGTACAAATCGAACTCTCCGGTTTGTACCAGATAATTTTCTTTATCCGCCAGGACAAAAACCCATATCATGAGGGTGGCAAAAAAAGCACCCAAAACAGCCGTTTTTTTCCCCAGAAAATACCCGGCCGTCATTATAGGAAGGAAATAAAAATTCAAAAATGCAATTTTGGAATAAATCAGATAATTAATGAGGCTGACGCTTACCAGAATTAAAAGAATAAAAATACCCTCAAAATTCTTAAAAATATAATCCCTAAAAACACCCATAGAGCTGAAGGCGTCGCTCTTTCTAATAATCTCAATTTCAGGTTCTGTCTCTGAGTGCTTATTATTGGGCTGGACTTCCAACTGTGCTTGCGAATCCTGGCTCATCATTCAATTTTTCCCTGTATTTTTGCTGACAATTATTTCGATCACCTAATTTTTAGTATAAAGGCAAAGTTTGAAAAATGAACATACTCATATGAATTTTTTGGCTTTATACGTGAACCTTTGTTGTCTGGACACGGTGGCATCGACATTCTCTTTTGAGGTAGGCCCCGGCA
>QIDN01000271.1 GCA_003229345.1 Nitrospirota bacterium
CAGGTGTCCGGGCAGATCCTTTCCGGAAACCGCTGCCCCCACCGCGCCGCACCGTTTATGACCTAGAACGACAATCAGTTTCGTTCCCAAATGTTCCACGGCATACTCCAGGCTTCCCAGAATCATGGGGTTGGGGAGATTGCCCGCTACCCGGGTGACAAATAAATCTCCCAGACCCTGATCAAACAGGATTTCCGGGGCCACGCGGGAGTCCGCACAGGCCAGCACCGCCGCCGCTGGATTTTGGCCCTGGGCACATTTTTTACGGGAATAGGGAGAGCTGTTGGGGTGCTTGCTTCGCCCCTCAACATACCGCTGATTGCCCTTTAACAGTTTTTTAAATACAGGATGGTTTTTCATGGGTTCTACCTTTAAAAATTGTGATCAGTTATCCGGGGTATATTCAACCCGTTTATATTTCTTGCCCAAGGGGAAGTTCGATTCCGCTGGGGTAAGGCTTTTTTTGGGTTTAGCGCCGGCGCTATAAACGATACTTGGGGGACAGTTTCTTACTTTCTCCTTTCTCCAAATCATCAAAGAACCGGTGCATATCCGAAAGATCCGCATCGTTCAATTCCTGATTCAGCCATTCAATACAGTCTTTAAAGGTTTTGAACAGGTACTTTTCAGGGATCAGGCCGGGAATAAGGTTGATGCGCCTCAACATACGAAGGTGTTGATCTTTCAAACCGGTCATCACCGTTGCGATCCCTCTTTTTTCCAAACCCATAACAACATCTTCCAGCGCGTACAGGCCGGTCTGGTCGATATGGGGAACCCGTTTCATGCGGAAAATAACCACGCGGATATCGGGCAGGGTTTTGGCTATCTCCTGAAATGCCGGGGCAAAGCCGAAAAACAGAGGGCCATCCAAGTGCTTGACATAAATCTTATCGATGATGTTGGAAGGAATGTTTTCATCGCTCCAGGGCAATTCCTTCGCATATTCCCGGAGCGGAGAAATCGTGACTCTTCGGCCCCCCTGATCGCTCATCTGTTTCATGAACAGGATCGAAGCCAGAATCATGCCCGCCGCCACCGCTTGAATCAAATCGACAAAGACCGTCAGACCCAAAACTATAAGCATCACCACTGCATCGGCCCGGGGAACGTGTGGGATATGGCGGAATCCCTTGTAATCGATGATCCCGATGCCTACCGTGATCAGGATACCGGCGAGTACGGATAGCGGGATCTTCGCCGCATAAGTTCCTGCTCCCAGAAGAATAAAAAGAAGCAAGGCGCTGTGGACGATCCCGGACAACCGGGTTTTGCCACCCGCATTGATATTGACCAGAGTACGCATGGTCGCCCCGGCTCCCGGCAGACCACCGATCATCCCTGCGGCCATATTTCCGATCCCTTGTCCGATGAGTTCCTTGTTGCTGTCGTGTTTGGTTTTGGTGACGTTATCGGCAATGACGGAGGTGAGCAGGGAATCGATGGCACCCAGCAGGGCCAGTGTTAATGCTAATTCGATAATGAGGTTCAAATCCAAACTTGATAATGAAAACTTGCTGATCTGGAGTTCCGGAATTCCCTTGGGGATATCTCCGATCAAAGGCACGCCTAAACCAGCCCAGTTGGCGATCATAGTGACGGCCAACAGAGCGACCAAAGAACTGGGGATGGCTTTGGTGATTTTAGGGAAAATATAAATGACGGCAATGGTTGCGCCGGACACCAGCACGGCCTCGAAATTTATGTTTTGCAGGCCTGCCGGCAATTGTTTGAAAACTTCAATGATCGAATTTGGGGACGCCTGACCCATGAAGGGAAAGATTTGCAGAATAATAATGATTACCCCGATACCGGACATGAATCCGGAAACGACAGGGTAAGGAATATATTTGATGTAGGTTCCCAGCTTAAGCAGGCCGAACAATACCAGCATAAAACCGGCCAAAACGAAAATCGTGATAATAGTTCCAAAGCCGTTTTCCAGGCTTCCAGTGCTTTCGATGGTGGTGAGTACCACCAGACTGGAGACCACGGTCATGGGACCGGTGGGACCACTGATCTGGCTGGGGGTGCCCCCGAACGCAGAGGCGAATAGTCCCAGCGCAATCGCTCCATACAATCCGGCAATAGCGCCCATTCCGGATTGCACTCCAAACGCCAGGGCCAAAGGCAAGGCGACAATCCCGGCGGTGATGCCGCCAAATAAATCACCCCGGAGATTGGAAATATCGTATTTGAATCGCTTGAAAATGTCTCTCAGCATTTCCATCACTATTATGTGTACTCAGGAAGTTTGGGCTCAGCGGATGAAAGCGTAATCTACCATAAATGAAGGGCAAAGGGATATGGGCATCCTTGTGTACCATAGTCTCCCATAATGGGTATCCACAAACAATTCGACTAATTAAAAGATAATATTTGTATTTTGTATAAAGCAAAATCGACGGCAAACTCCAAACATCGGTTTTGAAAGGTTTTTTGGCGTATTGAAAAAGGGGTGATTTTTGGAAGGTTGCAATCGTTCCGCCTGGGTGCGTTGTGTCCCCGCCGATCTGTAAGGAGGATACGCAGGTTGAGGGTGCTGGTGTCCGGAAGCCTCCGGGCCACTTCCATATCGCGCACTTACCCTATAATAAAATCTCTAAAACGAGAAGGTGGTTTGAATGTAAGAATATATAGTATTTCCCCCGCGCGGCGAATTGGGGGCGGTTTTCTGGAAATCTCCGTCGATCCGGTACGCTACACCGCCCTCCAAGCGCATGTTGGCCAGAACCTGCCATTTAGCCCGTACAAACCATTGTTGACCCAGGAAGGAACCAGAGCTTCCGGACGGATCCTGCAGGCCAGAATTCCCGGCCCATATGTCCCTTTTTGAAGCCAGCCAGAACGCGCGGTAATGGATGTACGTACTGACTAGCCTATGTGGATGAATTGAAAAAATCACTCCGGGTCCGGTGATGTTGGACCGGATAAACGGCCTGTGAATGCTGGTCGGGCCGTAATCGAACACTGTCGCGCCGAACAGAGGATCGAACCTTCCCTGAGACCCATCATTGGGATCGGCGTCTCCGCTGGCATAGTCGTATGCCAGAACCAGCCGGGGGGACCAAGGGGCAGAGAAACTATAGCCCACTTCCGCATGGTGAAAATGGGCGAAATGATCCAAATCGCGAGTATCGGTGGCGACGGTGGTGGCGCGCGAGGTACCGAATTGCAAGATCGACTCCCATTCATAGTCGATCCGGCTTTTTTGTGGCGGGCGGTATAGCCGAAACCCCGGCGTGTAGAGTTGGCGGTTACGGGTAAGGAAGTCCGGAGCATCGTCTTCATGCAACCCGAAGATATAAAATTCACCCTTAGTGCCCCAGGGCAGATAGGGGTTGGCATGAAAAATGCCCCAGAAAATCCGGTCAGTGGTTTCTTTGTCAAACTTAACTTTGTTTTCAAGAAGGCTGGCTCTATCGAACGGCAGACGGGTGACAGGCAAAGTAAAGAACATCCGGATTTGGTTTCCGTCGTTAGCGGTCCAGATCCAGTCCACGCCGGTGAATGCATTTATCGTATTGCGGAACCGGTTGCGTGACACCAGGCGGCGTTTGCCAATGTCCATGGTCAAGCGCCCGCCTCGCAGGAGGCTTCGGCTGTCCTCTTGGAAAAGTCCCTTCGCCAACCACTGTAGATTGGCTTCCAGCAGTTCTGCAGCGTTGACGATCGAGGACGTCATGGCTGTTCCCGTGTCAGCCAGCTCCGCGCGTGAGTCCTGTAATTCCAGCTGAATTTTGAAACTCGGGTGAAGACGTACCGTAGCCTGGGCCAGTGTGCGCAGGGATAAAGCCTGATCGCTTCCCGTAGTGCCGGAGCGGAATTGGCTGTTCAAAGTCTCGTATCGGGTCCGGTGCTGCACCGCCAGGGACAACCAACCCGGCAACACCCCACTTTCGTTGAAGGTGAACCTTGGCTTGGTATCAGCTATTACCTTGTCTTTGTACACATAAGGCTTGGGAGAGGGGTCGTTATCCTCAAATTCGGAGTGTTTCGCTAAGGATGTGGCGGGAATCAGGAGCAATAAAAAAGCCAGCCACCAGATTTTTCGTTTGTTGCATCTCATCCAATAAGGCCCAGGGTGCGTGGAGTGATAGCGTTATATATATCAAAATATATCGGTATGTCAAGTGTTCTGAGGTGCTTTTGGGTGGAATTAGCGGTTTAGTGAGGTGAGGGTGC
>QIDN01000193.1 GCA_003229345.1 Nitrospirota bacterium
TAAGCGTTCCAGATGACTTTGAAACCCGTGCTCAACAGGACCACCATCATGCCCACTAAAACCAATGGGACCGATAGCTCAAAAGCATTGCGTTTTGTGGTTTTCGATTCGGGGCCCAATAGTTTTACCAGGGAAGGGTTGAATGGTGAAACAGGATTAACGCTCATTGCGGGCTACGATGGATCCCGGCAGGTTTTAACCAGTATAACACAAGGGGACCTTTGCGTAACCGTGTCACCTCAAGCCTATCGAAGGGGGAACGACGTTGTATTTTGATAGAGCCTGTCCTGAGCTTGATGAGGGGTTCAGTATGACGCCTAAACAAAAAGCGCCCTTGAGAAACTCTCAAGGGCGCCTTCGATGATGAACGGAAAAAATCCGTTAAACTTAACCTAACAACTGCAACACCGTCTGCGGGATCAGGTTGGCCTGCCCCACCATCGCCGTGGCGGATTCCACCAGAATCTGATTCCGCGTGAGCAGAGCGATTTCTGCCGCGATGTCCGCATCCCGTATCTGGGATTCGGCGGCTATCAGGTTTTCGATTACAATTGCTTGGGTGTTGATGATCCGGACAAACCGGTTTTGGACCGAGGCGGCTCCAGCGCGTAATGTGATCACCGAGTCGGTGGCTGTATCCAGAGTGGTCAACGCGAGCTGGGCGTTGGCGGCCGTCGTGATATCAATGCCGGCAACGCCAAGGGCGGCGGCGTCGGCTCCCGCCGCGGGAATGGCACCCTCTAGGACCAGGTCAATCTGGCTATTAGCGGTGTTATCGAGACCGAAATGCACGATAAGGTCGCCCACGGCAAGAGAACCGTCCAATAGAAATTGCCCGTTGAATTCCGTGGCGGCGGCGAATCGGTCGATTTCCGCGATCAAGCCGTCCACTTCGATTTGGAGCAGAGCCCGTTCGGGATCGCCGATGGTGCCGGAAGCCGCTTGTGCCGCCAGCTCCCGCATACGTATGATCATATCGGTCTGCTCGCTCAGCGCGGCTTCAACGACATTCACCACCGAGAGCCCGTCATTGAGATTTCTCAATCCCTGTTGGAGCACACGGATATCGGACCGCAGTTTTTCAGAGATGGCCAGGCCCGCTACGTCGTCGGAGGCCTTGTTGATCCGGAGTCCAGAAGAGACCCGTTCGATCGACTGCGCCAACCGCTGGTTGTTGATCCCCAAATACCTCTGCGCGTTGAGTGAGGCAAGGTTGTTAAAGATTCGTACTGCCATGGTAAATCCTCCTTGATTATGATTACTGCTCTGTGTTTTTTCCAGCCTCCATGCCGGAACCTCGTTAAACGATATTGAATTCTTGGGCGACGGTGGAAGCTCCTGCTTCCGGTACCTGCCGCTTGTCTTTCGTATCGGGTATTTGAGGAATTCCTTGATGCTTTTTTGGCGGTGGCTTACGGGAAGAGGGTCCGTCTAAATTTAATGAATTGAATATCAGGGAGTTACGTTTTGAGGGAGGAATGATTTTTTCTGGCCAAGGAGTTCCGAATGGGATGATTTTTACCGCAGAGGGCACAGAGAACGCGGAGAAACCCAAGTGAGTTTGCACCGGGCCTTGCCCGGCGCTTAATTAGAAGGAAGAAGTTTCAGTACCTGTTCGGGGATAATATTGGCTTGCGCGACCATGGCGGTGGCGGCTTCCACGAGAATCTGGTTACGGGCCAGCAGGGCCACTTCTTCAGCAATATCAGCGTCGCGTATCTGGGATTCAGCGGCTATCAGGTTTTCCACCAGGATGGCCTGAGCGGGAAGGATTCGCGTCAGCCGGTTTTGCGCCGCCGCCAGACTGGCGCGCTCGCCGGACAAGAGATCCAGGGCAGTATCCAGAGTGGTTAAGGCGGTAGCGGCTCCGGCCTGGGTGGAGATGTCCGAGGCGGCGATGCCCAAAAAGGTGGAATCGACGTCATCCACATCGGCCTCGGTATTGAGATTGAGTTGACTGTTAGCCGTGGCGTCCAACCCGAATTGAATGATGATGGGAGTAGCGGCGCCTGCGGCCAGAGACCCGTCCAAAAGGGACTGTCCGTTAAATTCAGTGGCGTTGGAGATGCGGTCGATTTCGTTTCTCAGTTGAACGAATTCCAATTGCAGGTTGGCGCGTTCCGGGTCGGTGATGGTTCCCGAAGCCGATTGCGCCGCCAACTCGCGCATGCGGATCAGGATATCGGATTGCGCGTTCAGTCCGGCTTCCGCCACGTTGGTCAGAGAAATGCCGTCATTGAGGTTTCGCAAACCCTGACGGAGCACGCGGATATCCGATCGCAGGGATTCTGCGATCGCCAGTCCGCCCGCATCGTCGCTGGCCCGGTTGATACGGAGCCCGGAGGAGATCCGCTCAATCGACTGCGCTAGCCGGTCGTTGTTAATGCCCAGAATCCGCTGAGCGTTCAAGGAGGTTAGGTTGGTAAAAATTCGAATCGCCATTATTGTGTCACCATTAAAAAAATACTTAAGTTATGTGATAGGCCGTGCCGCTAAAGTACATACGGAAAGGCCAGAACTATCCGGTCCCTACTTCCTCAGGACATTATTAGCCTCAGGTGAGTTATCGGATGAAATATTAATAACTTTAGCGCTTGCTAGAAAAAAATCTACAGGGACGCATTTTTTCAATGCAGGCCAGAGTTTCTTCTTTCAAATATTCAAAAAAATCAATCAGTTATGGGGTTATAATGGTAAGGCGACACTCTGAAACTAATTTACTTGGAGAGCCCGTGGCCACCTCAAGCCTGCGATTGATACGTCCCAAAAAGCTGAAACAGGGAGATATGGTGGGGGTGGTGGCCCCGGCGGGTCCGGTCGACCCGCAGGAGCTGGAAACCGGGCTGAACGTCATTCGCGGCATGGGGTTTCAACCGGTTCTGGGAAGATTCGTGAATGACCGCAAACACTTTCTCGCGGGGGAAGATGAAGACCGGGCGGATGACTTGATGGTGATGTTCCAGAATCCGGAGATCAAAGCCATCTTCTGCGCCCGTGGTGGCTATGGAGTCAACCGCATCCTGCCCTTGCTCGATTCCAAAATCATTCGCAAGAATCCCAAGGTGGTGGTGGGCTCCAGCGACATCACCCTGTTGTTGATCTATCTGCTTCAGAAATGCGGATTAGTTGCGTTCCACGGACCGATGGTGGCGGGCAGTTTCGGATGCAAGCCTATGAAGATTTCCAAAACTCAGTTCCGCAAGATTTTGACTGGCGTAAAAGAAGGTGGTCATTTGAAGGCACCCCAGGCCCGGGTTCTGCAAGAGGGAACCGCACGCGGCAAACTCGTTGGCGGGTGCCTGACCCTGCTGTGCCGTTCTCTGAAAACTCCTTATGAAATCCAAACCCGTGACGGCATTGTGCTGATCGAAGACGTCAACGAACCCGCCTACCGGATCGACGGTATGCTATGGCAGTTGAAAGCTGCCGGTAAGTTCCGGGGGGTGAAGGGTATTGTGTTTGGGGAGATGATCAATTGCCGGTTCGGGGACGGGCAGAAGGGTAGGCTGGAAGACCTATTGCGGGACATCGTGCCGAACCGTGCCATCCCCGTTCTCACCGATTGCCCGGTGGGGCATGGCAATGAAATGTGGACCCTGCCACTGGGAGTCGAAGCGACTCTCGATACCGATTCCAAATCACTCCGATTAAAAAACAACGGCGTGAGCTGACCCGCCAAGCATTTTCTTTTCTAAAAAGAATACTGAAGGGCAAAAATAAACTGCTGATCCTTGTCTTCAACGCCGGGCGACGGATCGGAGTTTTGGTCGAAGATATGGGTCAGTTTCAGGGACCAGCCCTGGCCCAGCTGTGAAATCAGAGAGGCCTCGTTGCGGAGCCGATATTCCTTGGGTTCTTCAAAACTGGGATAGTACAGCATGTAGTCCTTGAACAACAGATTCTCGAGGATTTTATAGGTGTAGGTTATTCCGATTCGGCCAGAGATGAATTGATCGTCCGGTCCCAAGTCCAGATCCTCGGAGAAAAAAGTGGCTCCCGCTTCCACTTCGAGGGTTTTTACGTCATCGTTCCAAATCCGGTAGCCCAATCCCAGGCCGATGATGGCCCGCAGGTTGAGATCCTTGAATTCGTCTTTCAATAATTCCATGCTCAGACCCGTAAAAAAGTTTTCCGTGAAAAAATGGTCGAACTTCATGGC
>QIDN01000133.1 GCA_003229345.1 Nitrospirota bacterium
TAAAAACAAAGCATAACTCACTAAAAACCAAGGATAAACAAATGAAAATTGAAAAAATGAACGTGGAGCAGGAAGTACAAAGGCTGTCCCAAGGGGCGTCAGAACGGATAGGCAGGTTAAATGGCCGCATCATCCGCTTAAAAAATGAAATCAACGCAGTGGAAAGCATTGTCAAGTTAAGGGAATTGGCGCGGCAATTGATCGATTTAGACAGCGAATACATGGAGGATAGGGCTTATTTGCTCGCTTATGAGCGATGCCTTGAATTGATAAGAAAGGACATAAAATAATGAAATATTATCAAGTATATGTGGGAAATATTGGGTTGGTAGGCGAATCAAATGACTTTGAAGTGGCATTCGACGTATTCGGCGAATACCTGAATCAAAGCATGGGAAATTATGGTAGGGCAAGCGGCGAAAGCGTAGCCATATTGGACTGTGGCGAACCAATGACGGACTATGATTATAGCCCTAGAAAGCTAGAGGACAAAAACAAATGAAATACAAATTTGATAATACGGCTAACCTGAAATATCTCTGCGATTCAGGGATCATTGACATCCCGCCGATTCCGATCGGTAGGGAAACTGGACGCCCGCCGAAATTTAACATTGGCGACCGGGTAACATCTACGCCCATCGGTAGATGGCTAGAAAAGGGGAATATTTGGGGAACCGTTACAGAACTGTCTGATAATCAAAACGGATACCTCCGGTACATGGTGCTTTGGGATAATTCCCCGAATGGCAATTCTCTGATCGAACGCTCGCAGAATATTCGGCTATGATCACACTGAACGGAAAAACCTTTGCTGAAAATCCATCGGAATTCGGCCACGATTGCGCCGGATACGCCCGAGCTAATCGCCTATCAATTACTTTGCAAAACCGCAGCAAGGAAAAGATCGGAGTGATTAACCGCCACGGCTGTCTTTGCCTCGCCTCCAAACTGGCGAGCGGTCAGTGGTGGTACTCTTATGGTGACATAAAGGAAATAGGTGAGTTTTCATCGTATGGGAAACGTGAAGAGGAAATTAGGGAAGCAATGAAAAATATGAGTCGATGAAAATTGAACTACCGAAAAAAATCAAGGTCGAAATGGATGATGGCACGATAATCGACGCTAAACCCTGCTTTTTCGGCCAGGAGGACTATGTCCGTATCTGTGCAGATTTCCATGGCTCAGAAATCATCCTGGGTGACTGGCATATCGATACCATCGACAGATTTTTAACAGGGAAAACAAAATCCCTGTCAATGTAACCAAATAAAACAAATGAAAAACACAGAATACTTAAACCGGTTCGGGCGGGAAAACTCCCAGCCTGAATCAAACGACGACGAAACCAGGATAGTTCCGGCCATCCATGGCCTACTCCTGCAATTTGACTCGGATAGCCACAACGTGGCGGGCTATGATAGGCCGGATTTCAGGGAGATCCAACCGTCGGATTTCATGGCCGATCTGAAAAAACGGGGAATTATTACCCTTTCGGGGCTCACACGATTGTAAGCGATCACAATCGATAAACTGAATACGTAAAAACAAAGCATAACTCACTAAAAACCAAGGATAAACAAATGAAAACTGAAACATGAGTGATCCCGACGATGGAAAACTACAATGGAGTGAACCGCGCCTAGTCAACACTAGGCGCGGGGATCGTATGTTACAAACAGCGACACCTACGGAACGGTTTTGGGAGGGGTGGAAAAATAACAAACAAGCTATTCTCGACAGGGGGATCCAGGTCAAAAAAGACAATGGCAAATGGGTCGTCCTGTGGTGGCGACCCATTGACCAGGAGGAAGTAAGGGAGAATATCGAAGCGAGTAGGGCGGAATCGACCAACCTAGTGATCCACGTCCCGGATGGCCTTGAATATATGCCGTTTCAGGGCGGGGCAATCGAATACGCCAGCGAACGATGGGGAACACTGCTCGGCCTTGAAAAGGGCTTGGGCAAAACCATCGTAAGCATAGGCGTCATCAACCTAAAGCCGGAAATCAAGCGTATCCTGGTCGTTTGTCCGGCAACCTTGAAATTGAATTGGCGGAACGAGCTTAATAAGTGGCTTGTCCGTGACCATGATATTGTGATCGTGCCGGATGGCAAAACGTGGATCGAACCATTCGATTCCCCGGTAATGGTGACAATCATCAACTATGATCTTCTAGGCAAACATTTGAAACGCCTACATGAACGGGAATGGGATTTAGTAATCGCGGATGAAGTACAATATATCAAGGGTAAGGCAACTTTGAGGAAAAAGGCTTTGCTTGGGGGTGGACAAGGCAAGGGGAAAAAGAAAACCTCGCCTATCCCGTCGAAGAAATTCCTCGCCCTTTCCGGAACTCCAATCCCGAACCGGGTCATGGAAATTTGGAATATCGCCCATCATCTTGCCCCCCAGGAATTCCCGAACTACTGGCAGTTTGGAAACCGTTTTTGCGGAGCTAAGGCCGGATGGGGCGGTAAAATGGATTTCACCGGGGCATCGAATTTGCCGGAACTACAGCAAAAACTTCGCGGTTCTTGCATGTACCGTGTTAAAAAGGAGGATGTTTTGAAAGACTTGCCGGACAAGGTGAAACAGATTATCGAAATGCCACCCAGCAACGATCTCCGCCGGGAACTGGATGAGGAAAAACGTTTGTACAAACTCCACAAAGACACCATCGACGAATTGCGAATCAGGCGGAAGATGGCGGAAATAAACGACGACCCGAAAGCATTCGCCGAATCTGCTGAAAAGCTGAAAGGCGGGATTTCGGTGGCATTTGCGGAAATGGCGAAGGTTCGGGCAAAAATCGCAGAACTCAAAGCCCCCTACGTTGTCCAGCAGATAACGGATATGGTTGAAAATGTTGAAAAAGTGATCGTGTTTTGCTGGCATAGGAAACTGCTTGCCGAAATCATCGCCGGGATGGATAAAATCGGCGTTGAAACCGTGCAGCTACATGGCGGAACGAAAATGTCAGAGCGCCAAGAAGCGGTCGAACGCTTCCAGAACGGTTCAGCAAGGGTATTCGCCGGAAACATGGTGGCAGCAGGAACAGGGATCACCTTGACCGCTTCCAGCAATATCATCATGGCGGAAATGGATTGGACACCGGGGAATATGTCTCAAGCGGAAGATCGGGCGCATCGAATCGGCCAAGAGGAATCCGTGCTGATCCAGTATCTAATCATGGAAGATTCCCTCGATTCAACCATGATAAACCGGGTGATCGATAAACAGTCAAACATCGATGCAGCTTTAGACGACGACCACGGGCTAGTTGAGACGATCACAATCGACCCGCCGGAATTGGAGTTAGGAAACGGGGACGCTTTGCCAAAGAAAAGGAAAACCCCGTACAGTGAAATCGGCAGGGGAATGACACTGGACGAAAGGGAAATGGCGAGAACGTGCTTACAGCGGCTTGTCTCCCTGGACTCCGACAGGGCCACGGTAGTCAACGGTGCAGGGTTTTCCAAGGTGGATGGCAAGATCGGCCATGAACTAGCCACATGTACACCGTGGACAGATGGGCAAGCGGGATTTGCGAAACACCTTGCAACCAAGTACCGCAGGCAATTACCGGAAAATATGATTGCAATTTTAATTAAAAAGGATTAACAATATTATTATGTCAAAAAAACTTATAGCAGTAGCTGATCTTGTCGCGTTGTCTTCCGAGGGCATCCCCGCGCCGCGGGCCGCGATGCTGATACTGTTCGGGCAGGGCTATAAAACAACGGAGGTACGCCGTGCGCTCTCCCTAGACCGAGCCTTGATGTCCATAAACACCGTGCGTCTTAAAAACGAGGGATTTATCACCACTAAAACGAATAGGGCGGATCGGAGAATGATCAATGTGAAGCTCACCGACGAAGGGAGGGAATTGTTGGAGAAGATCCAAGGGTAAAAAAAAATGAAAAAAATAATCTTGATATTGATGTTGTTCGCAAGCATGGCCAGCGCGTCGGTGAAATGTCCATTCGACGGCGGAACAGCTATCTGGACAGGACGAACGCAAATCGTGAACGCGGTGATTTGGTACGTCATGAAATGCCCAAGGGGTCATTTGACTCTTTCCCGTAAACCGTAGCTCGTTTGAAAAAATAATCCACGGGAATATCCTTAGCTGGAACGGGTTGGGGGGAA
>QIDN01000113.1 GCA_003229345.1 Nitrospirota bacterium
CTATTTTACCCCGTATTGACAACTCCCCCAATTACAGTTATCTTGACAGGGTATGGCTTGAATGTGGGGAAAATCCCATAAATTAAAGGCCTCCGGGCTTAAGTTTTGGCCTCGGAAGCCGATAAATTTCTTGAAGGTGCACCTGCCCGGCTGGGGCCGGCGGGATAGACCGGTATTCTCCTAAAATTGCGGAGTGGTCAAAATCATGGAAATTCCAGGCAACGATATTCGAATCAAGAATAAAACCGTTCAGGACCGAGTGGACGTGGCCGGCAAGAAATCGGTCAACCAGAAATCGGAACCTGCGGGCCAAGTGTCCGGAGGGGAGCATATTGCCCTGTCCGCCAAGGCCAAGGGCATCCAGAAAGCCCTGGAAACGGTCCAGACCTCGCCTGACATCCGTTCCGAGAAAGTGGCTGAGATCAAAAATCAGATCGCCAGCAACAGCTACCGGGTGGATAGCGGCGCCCTCGCGGAGAAAATCCTGCAGGAGATTCTCACCGAATCCCAGTTCATCGAGTAATCGCCCTTTAAAACCCCTTGCCCAACCCGATCCGGTATGTTAGCATCGTTCTCTTCTTTTGCAGATAATGAATTCAGGTAAGGAGTATTTTCTGATGTCCAAACGATGTGAAGTGTGTGACAAAGGCCCCATGTTCGGGAACAACGTGAGTCACGCCAAGAATACCACCCGGCGGCGGTGGAACCCCAATTTGAAAAAATTGCGGGTGTTGTTTAAGGGTGCCGTTAAAACCATGAAGGTCTGCACTCGTTGCCTCAAGTCCAACAAAGTCGCGCGAGTCCCGGTCAGCTAGCCCAAACTCCTGTTTCTTCCGAAGACCCCTCATCGTCCTCTAAGTTCTCCCCCGGTTTTTTTCTGGACATCTTTTTGCTGTATTCCTTAATCCGCTCAACGTGAATCACGCCCGGTATCTTGCGGATGGTTTCCAGGGTTCGGTTGAGGTGCTCCAGATCCAGAATTTCCAGACTCAAATCAAAGTAGGCGCGTTTCAGAGTGCCCATCTGAACATTGGCACGAGTCATGTTGACATCGCACTCGGAAACGGCACTGCTGATTTTCCCCAACAGGCCGGGCTTGTCTTCGGTGACAATTGAAATGCGCGCGGGAAACGGCGTTTTATGAGACGTGTCCCATTCCACCTCCACCAGGCGTTCGGTTTCCCCGGCCAGGGACATCATGCTGGGACAATCCACACTGTGGATCGACACTCCCCGGCCGCGGGTGATGTACCCGATAATCGTATCCCCCGGCACAGGATTACAACATTTGCCGATCCTCAACATCATGTCATCGCCGAAGCTTTTCACCTTGATGCCACTGCGTCCTCCTTTACTCTCCGCAGAGGGCTCACTGACCTTGACCGTCGGCTTTTGCTTTGCGAATTCCTCCAGCGTTTCCCTGGGTAACAATTTGTCCACCACATGGCGCACCGAAGTTTTGCCAAATCCGATCCCTATGTACAAATTATCCAGGGCATTGAACCCGCTCGCATGAATGGCCTCGTCCAGGGTTTTTCCCTTTAAAACCTCGGCAGGCTCAAACCCGTATTTGCGGATTTCGGTCTCCAGGATTTCCTTGCCCAGATCCAGGCTCTTCTCTCTCTCCCGGTGGTTGACGTAGTGGACGATTTTGCTTCGAGCCTTGGAGGTTTTGACAAACGACAACCAGTCGCGGCTGGGGTGTTTTTGTTTGGAGGTCAGGATTTCCACCCGGTCGCCGTTTTTCACTTTGTATTTCAGATTGACGATTTTGCCGTTGACCTTGGCCGCCAGACAATGGTTACCGATGTCCGTATGTACCTGGTAAGCAAAATCCACCGGAGTAGCGCCGCGCGGCAGGGCAATGACCTCCCCCTCGGGAGTGAACACGTAGACCTCTTGGAAAAATAAATCCACTTTGAACGCATTGAGAAAATCCTTCGGATTTTGTATTTCCGACTGCGCTTCCAGCAGATGCCGGACCCAGCTCAAATGATCTTCCTCATTTTTGGACTTTTCTTCGCCATCCTTGTACTGCCAATGCGCCGCAATACCTTCCTCCGCCACCTTGTGCATTTCCTTGCTGCGTATCTGCACCTCCACCCGCTGTCCGCCGGGACCGTTCACCGTGGTGTGCAGGGACTGGTACATATTGGGCTTGGGCATGGCGATGTAGTCCTTGAATTTTCCCGGAATGGGGCGCCACAACGAATGCACCAGACCGAGAGTCGCATAGCAATCCTTGACCGAGCCGGTGATCACCCGGACACCGATGAGGTCGTACACATCCTCCAGGTCGATCTGCTGGAGCATCATTTTTTTGTAGATGCTGTAATAATGCTTGGACCGCCCGGTCACAACGCCTTGAATCTGCACCGAATCCAGTTCCTTTTCCACCGCTTCGCAAACGGTTTTAACCAGAGCGTTGCGCTCGTCTTCCCCCTGGTGCATGCGATCCACAATAGACTTGTGTTTTTCCGGTCGAATATACTGGAAGGACCCGTCTTCCAACTCCGCCTTCAACCAGCCGATGCCCAGGCGGTTGGCGATAGGGGCATAGATATCCAGGGTTTCTTTGGAAATACGGCGCTGTTGCTCCGGGGACATCGCTTCGAGGGTCAGTAGATTATGGGCACGGTCTGCCAGTTTGATCATGACCACGCGGATGTCATGCGCCATGGCCAGAATCATCTTGCGGTAGTTCTCCGCCTGCTTTTCTTCCCAGCTGGCGAACTGGACCTGGCTGATCTTGGTCACCCCTTCGACCATGTGATAAATTTCTTCACCGAACATCTCTTTGATTTCGTCTTCGGTGGCCAGGGTATCTTCCAGCGTGTCGTGCAGGAGTCCTGCCGCCACGGTTTTTTCGTCCATTTTCAACCGCGTCAGGTTGTACGCCACCTCCACCGGATGCGACAGATAAGCCTCTCCGGATTGCCGGCTCTGGCCGCGATGCGCTTTCGCGGAGAAGAAGTAGGCATCCAGAATGATGTCGACATCCGCTTCCGGGTGATACTCCAAAACTGCATCAGTGATGTCATCCAATGAACGCATGGGTGTTACAGCCTCATTTTAAATTTTTTGAGGGTCCCGACAAAGGGCATTCACAAATAAAACCCTTATTTTTAAAAGATTTAACCCTATTGAAAGAATATTCCTAACGAGGCCGGGTGTCAATTTACTTTTATCCCTCAGCGATTTCTGTGTAGGATGTGGGGCGCGTTGTCTCAACGTGTCATCATCAACAATCAACCTCCCCGATCACGAATCGTTCATGCCAACCACCGACAAAACAAAGACCGGCCTCTCACTGAATGATTCCATCCAGTACATCAAAGGCGTCGGCCCCAAACGCGCCTTACTACTCCACAAGATGGGACTGGAAGTGGTCGAGCAGTGCCTCTATTCCATTCCGCACCGTTACGAGGACCGGAGCCGGGTCAAAAAAATCGGAGAATTGGTCGCAGGCGAACAGATCACGTTTCAGGGAAAAGTTTCCGACGTCCACATCCAGCAACTCCGACGGCGCAGGAAAATCCTCGAGGTCACGGTGCAGGATGACACCGGAACGATTTGCATCAAGTGGTTCAAATTCAACGAAAAGTATATGAAGGAACGCTACGCGATCGGGCGCCTGTTGATTGTTTCCGGCAAGCCGACTCCCAACCGGTATGCGGGCGGCGGCCTCGAGATCATCCATGCGGATGTCGATATCAGTCTGGAAGAAGAGGCCGACCCGCTGGACATCGGCAGCATCATCCCCATCTACAGCACCACCGAGGGGTTGTATCAAAAATCCCTGCGCTCCATCATGAAGATTCTGGTGGATCAATACGCGCCCCTGCTGGAAGAGTTTCTGCCGGGCGATATCCGGCGGCGCAATCACCTGCCGGACCGTGCCACGGCTTTCCGTGAAACGCATTTTCCGCCCCTCGGCACCCAGGAAAACCTGCTGATACAATTCCGCACGGAAGCGCAGGTGCGGCTGGTGTTCGAGGAGCTGTTTCTCCTGCAACTCGGTCTGGCGTTCAAGCGCAAACACACGCAACAGGAGGAACCGGGGACGCCGCTCAAAACCCGTGGCGATACCATCCACCGTTTCATGCGGCTCATGCCCTT
>QIDN01000020.1 GCA_003229345.1 Nitrospirota bacterium
GCAACTTTGCAATTGCGCCCCACGGTCGTCATCAAATGTTAACGGTCAGTCAATTACCTCCCTCGGTAAAGGGCCGGGCAGGTGGCGAATCGCCACGGATAAATTTAAAATCTTATTTGCTATGCGCCCAAGGATCATCGTTGGCCGTTACCGGTCAGCAAGTTCTCCCTCCGGCAGGAGTTTGGGGATCAACTCGTCGATGAACAAGTCGAGGTAATGCGGCGAGGCGGCAGACAGGTGCGGCTGGATGAGAACATTCTCCATATCCCACAACTCAGAGGTTTCCGGCAGAGGCTCGGTTTCGAACACGTCGAGGTAAGCGCCGGCGATTTGTTTCTCGCGCAAGGCGTGAATGATATCGGCTTCACGGTACACGTTACCGCGTCCGACGTTGTACACGACGCAATGGCGCGGTAGTTGTTTGAAATGCTCGCGGGTGAACAGGCCATCCGTTTCCACTCCACCGGGGAGAACGAAAACCAGGTGATCGGTCTCCGGTAAAACTTCCATCAATTGATCGGCCATCACGATCCTGTCGCTGCCATCAAAATAATCCGGCGGCTCCATAGCCCCGCGTTTCACTCCGGTAAGGCGACACCCGAAGGACTTGAACATGCGGCCAATGATCTGGCCGATGCGCCCGAACCCGAGGACTGTCACGCTCTTTTGATGGAGAGACGTGATCCTTTGGGAAATTTTAACGCGGGCCCATTTTTTCTTTTTCTGGAGATCGCGGGAAAGTTGAAAGGCTTTGCAGAAATAGAGAGCCGCCCCCAAGACGCTCTCAGCCATCATCTGGCCGTGAAAACCGCCGAACAGCACGGGAAGGTTCGAGTCGGGTTCCACATCAATCCAGTCTTTCCCGGCGGCTGGGGTGGCGATCCATTTCAGCTGGGGCGATTTTTTTTGCCACTCGCGCTTGAAATACCAAACGATTACACCATCAGCTTCAGGCAAATTCCCCAGAAATTCCTTTGAATTATGGCAAACTACCACCGAAAACCCCGGGAAGTGTCTACTAAATTGCTCCCTATGGCGATCCTGAAAGCCCCAAGCCTCTACATGGGGGTGGGTCAAGTAGATCAAAATTCTCATTTATATTGATAACTCCTCATTTAGGGGTAGTACAGCTTTCCATACACCGATTTACTAAAAACCATACAATTTGAAGACAACCCATCTAACCCCCATTTTTTTAAATCATTCTAAATCAATCACTTAATATTTTAACTCATTTTGGCACGACTCTTGAAGTAACTAGTGTGAAATTGAGAAACCTTAACCCGAGGAAGCCCCATGATACGCTCCGAATTAGCCAATAAACTGGCCGCCAAGATGAACATTTCCAAGCAGGAAGCGGATCGAACCCTGCTGGCCTTCATTAACGGCATTATGACCAATCTGGAAAAAGATGGCCGTGTCGTCATTCAGGGATTTGGTTCATTCCGCCTGAGAGAGTACGAGGCCCGTATCGGTAAAAAGCCGGTTACTGGTGAACCTATCCAGATTCCGGCTCGCAAAAAGCCGGTATTCCACGCCAGCAAGGAACTGAACCAGTTGATAAACCGCGAGCGCACTACTGAACGTCCGGTTTACGTGGAAACGGTTCAGACGCCCGTCTTCGCGGCGTAGGCGCAAGAGAAGAAATTATTACCAAAATCCGCCTGGCGGCATTTGTGTTATAATTTTATTCTCTGACCGATTTTCGAACCGAGGGAGGTTTGGGGAGTACCCAGCCTTTCCCTCAGTCCGGAATCCCTAACAAGGAGGCTGGATATGAGCGACCCCAACACCTGCAGTAAATGCGATGCGAAAAGCATTCTCAAGGGGGAGATCGGCCTTCGTACCAGCAAGGATCTGGAATTGATCATGGTCGTCCGCAAAGACCATGGCATTGAGAAAAAGGTTCCCCTCCAACCGCGGGTTTGCGCCCAATGCGGATTTGTCGACCTGTTCGTCGAAAACCCCGAAAACTTGAAAATCACCTCCACCGACAAACCCATAGACCCCGATTTCAAACAACGCCCCCTTCTTGAATACGATTTCTAATTTCCTTTCTCCGCCTCTCTGCAATGTTCAGGGGTTTTCTCCCGAAATCTCTTGTCTTCAATACGCGATTAAGTGAGAATACAAAACATATTACCAAATCCCAAAGTGAAACGCTCACGCTCGCAAACAAAGGTTCCAGATGAGCAACATCCCAAAAGGCCAGGTCCATTTTCTCCTTTTAAAGATTCATTCCCTGACCGGTCTGGTTCCTATAGGACTGTTCCTGACGTTACATCTTCTTATCAATTCCCTGCGGACCGTCGGCGTGCTTCCCTACCAGTGGAGCATCGACGCCATCAACAACCTTCCCTTTCTGATCTGGATAGAAGTATTTTTCATTTATATTCCACTCCTGTTCCATTCATTCATGGGATTTTATATCGCCTGGAGTGGGGAGAAGAATGCCATCCGCTACCGCTATCCTCGCAACTGGATGTACGTGTTGCAACGACTGACCGGCGCGGTGGTGTTCGTGTTTCTCATTTACCACTTGGGAACAACAGTGGCTCCGAAATTATGGTACGGCCATCACCTGTTCGAAGCCGCGCCTTTTCTGATCGACATCATGAATCAGGAGTTCTCCACCTGGACGGGAAGAATTATTTATCTTGTGGGTATCCTGAGCGTCACCTTTCATTTCGCCAACGGATTATGGGGATTCTGTGTTTCCTGGGGAATTATCGTAGGACCGAGGGCGCAACGCAACGCCGGTATCGTGTTCCTATTGTTTGGCGGGGCGCTGACGGTCCTCGGCGTGGCTACGGTCCTTGAGTTTTCATTGCATCCGGTTGACGTCGAACCCTCTTTCGAGGGAGCCTCCTGATGAGGAAACGGAGACCGCACTATATTGTGATCGGCGGAGGCCTGGCCGGGCTGGCCGTCACCATGAAATTGTGCGAGGACAAAGCGAAGATCACTCTGGTTTCCTACCAACCAGTGAAGCGGTCCCACTCCGTCTGTGCTCAGGGCGGCATCAACGCCGCCATTGACACCAAGGGCGAAGGCGATTCACCGGAAACGCATTTTTATGACACGGTCAAGGGCGGCGATTTTCTGGCGCATCAGCCGCTGGTGCGCGACATGTGCCACCAGGCTCCGGCTATCATCCATCTGATGGATCGACTGGGAGTCGCCTTCAACCGGACGCCGGAGGGACATCTCGAATTCCGCCGGTTCGGCGGCACCCTCTATTCCCGCACCGCGTTTGCCGGGGCCACTACCGGACAACAACTCCTGTACGCACTCGACGAACAGGTCCGGCGGTACGAACACGACGGGCAGGTCCAAAAACTGGAATGGCATGAATACCTGTCCGCCATTCTCGATTCCGAAGGTATCTGCCGCGGAGCGGTGTTACACGATTTGCGCACCGGGGAGATTTTTACCGCCAAGGGCGATGCTGTGGTTCTTGCCACCGGTGGGCCCGCACAGGTTTACGGCAAAACCACTGGTTCCACGGTGTGCAACGGCGTCGCTACCACCTCCGCCTACCTGCAGGGCGCCAAATACGCCAACGGCGAATTCATCCAGGTGCACCCCACCGCCATCCCCGGCCCGGATAAACTGCGGTTAATGAGTGAATCGGCGCGTGGGGAAGGGGGCCGCATTTGGGTTCCCAGAAAACCGAAAGACGATCGCGATCCCCTCACTATTCCAGAAGAGGAACGCTACTATTTCCTGGAGGAAAACCATCCGCGCTTCGGCAACCTGGTGCCGCGCGATGTTGCCAGCCGGGAAATCCACGACGTCGTTTACAACCAGGAACTGGGTGTCGGCGGACAGCCCATGGTGTATCTCGATTTGACGCATCAATCCGAAGGGTTTCTGGAACTCCGGCTGGGCGGCATTCTCGACATCTACGCCAAATTCACTGGCGAGGACCCCAAAAAAGTGCCGATGAAAATTTTCCCGGCCGTGCATTATTCCATGGGCGGCATTTGGACCGATTACGAAGATGATGGCAATGGATTGATCGACCATCAGTCGCCGCGCAACCAGATGACTTCCATTCAGGGGTTGTACGCCGCAGGAGAATGCGACTATCAGTTTCACGGCGCCAACCGGCTGG
>QIDN01000468.1 GCA_003229345.1 Nitrospirota bacterium
GATGTACATGATGGCAGGCCATTGCGGCCAGGGATTGTTGGACGCTCTTTCCTCAGGCGGCTCGTCCAATAGTTCAAACAGATACACTTTTTTGGCGCCCTGCCGAAGAGACGTTCCCAAACAGTCCGACCCGGTATCCCCGCCGCCGATGATGAGCACGTTTTTGTCTTTGGCGGTGATAGCTATATCCTCGGGAATGGTATCGCCCTCGTTGCGCTTGTTTTGTTGCGGGAGAAAATCCATCGCAAAATGAACGCCGTCCAGTTCCCGTCCCGGTACCGGCAACTCTCGCGGCTTCTCGGAACCGCAACACAGAATGACCGCGTCGAAATTATCCACCAATTCTTTGCCGGGCAAGTTCACCCCGACATGTGAATTGGGTTTGAACACCACCCCTTCCGCTTCCATCAAATCAATCCGGCGTTTTACGATTCTCTTTTCCAGTTTGAAGTTGGGGATGCCATACATCAAAAGTCCGCCGATACGATCGGCCTTTTCAAAAACCGTCACCGTATGCCCGGCATGATTCAACTGGTCCGCTGCCGCTAAACCCGCAGGACCGGAGCCCACAACCGCCACTTTTTTACCGGTCCGCTTTTCCGGCGGATTCGGTTGCATCCAACCGTTTTCGAATCCCTTTTCCGCGATGATCTCTTCAATATTGCGGATGGTCACCGCTGGTTCGTTGATGGCCAGCACACAGGCGCCCTCGCAGGGAGCGGGACAGATGCGTCCGGTAAACTCGGGGAAATTATTGGTGTTGAGAAGCAGGGATAACGCCTCTTCCCACTGGTTGCGGTACACCATATCATTCCAGTCGGGGATGGCATTACCCAGCGGGCACCCCGTATCGCTCTGGCAAAACGGCACACCACAATCCATACAGCGCGCACCCTGCTCTTGATACTTTTCCAGCGGGAACGGTTGATAGACCTCGTTCTTATCCTTCAACCGGTCACTGACCGGACGAGACTTTGGGGTCTCTCGCTGAAATTCTATAAAACCCTTAACCGCACCCATCACGCTACCTCTTCCAATTGTTCTTGTTTCTTTTTTCGTTCTTCCAACACGCGGCGATAATCCGTCGGGTATACCTTGACAAACTTGGGAAGTATCGCCTCCCACTCTGCCAGGATTTTTTCGGCAACCGTGCTTCCTGTTAACCGTTGATGTTCCTCAATCAAATGCTTCAATTCGCTGATGTCCTCTTCTTCTTCAACGGGAAGAAGGTCGACGATACTCTGGTTGCAATGGATGGGAAACTGCCCGTCCCGGTCCAGCACGTAAGCGATGCCGCCGCTCATTCCGGCGGCGAAGTTGCGGCCCGTTTCGCCGAGCACCACCACGCATCCACCGGTCATGTATTCGCACCCGTGATCTCCCACAGCCTCGACAACCGTTTGCGCTCCACTGTTGCGGACGGCGAACCGCTCCCCGGCCACGCCCCGGAAAAAGGCTTTGCCGGCAATGGCTCCATATAAAGCCACATTACCGATGATGATATTCTCTTCGGGAACGATGGGGCATTCCTCCGCAGGGAACACGACAAGGTGACCGCCGGAAAGACCCTTTCCCACATAATCGTTCACGTCACCGCGCAGGGTAAAGGTCACCCCCGGCGCTAGAAACGCGCCAAAACTTTGTCCCGCCGAACCTTTGAAATCGATTCGAATGGTATCTTCCGGCAGACCTTCTTCCTCGTAGCATTTGGAAATTTCATAACTCAACATGGCGCCGGTGGCCCGGTCCATATTGCCGATCAGGGTGGTCACCTGAACCGGTTTTTGATGCTCCAGCGCAGGCTGGCATTCCTGGATCAACTTCCGGTCCAGGCACCCTTCACCGATATCCCCACTCAAGTCCTGGGTACACACATTGCGAATGGCCACATCCGAGCCCACCTCCGCCTTGAACAGTATTTTTGTAAAATCGAGGCCCTGGGATTTCCAGTGATCAATGGCATCATTCATTTCCAGCAGATCAGCCTGCCCTATCATTTCCTCAAATTTGCGGAATCCCAATTCGGCCATCAGCTCCCGCACTTCCCGGGCAATGAACCGGAAAAAGTTCACCACATGCTCCGGTTCGCCAGAAAACTTTTTGCGGAGCTCAGGGTCCTGCGTCGCTATGCCCACCGAACAGGTATTGAGGTGGCATTTGCGCATCATGATACACCCCATGGTGATCAGCGGTGCCGTGGAGAATCCGAACTCATCACCCCCGAGCAGGGCACCGATCACCACATCCCGTCCGGTTTTCAACTGACCGTCCACCTGCACCCGGATACGCCCGCGCAAATCGTTCATCACCAGCACCTGCTGGGTCTCGGAAAGACCCAACTCCCAGGGCAGGCCGGCGTATTTGATCGACGTCTGTGGAGACGCGCCGGTACCGCCGTCGTGTCCGGCAATGAGAACGCCTTCGGCCCGTGCCTTGGAAACACCTGCCGCGATGGTGCCGACTCCCGCCTCGGCCACCAGCTTGACGCTGACGTCCGCTTCTGGATTGGCATTGTGTAGATCGAAAATCAATTGCTGGAGATCTTCGATCGAATAAATATCGTGATGTGGCGGTGGGGAAATCAATCCCACACCCGGCATGGAGTGCCTGATCTTCGCAATGTATTCAGACACCTTGTGGCCGGGCAACTGCCCACCCTCTCCCGGTTTCGCCCCCTGGGCGATTTTAATCTGCAACTCGTCGGCATTGGTCAGATAATGACTGCTCACGCCGAACCGGCCAGAGGCCACCTGCTTGATCTTACTGCGGCGCGAATCGCCGTTGGCATCCGGGGTATACCGGACCGAGTCCTCGCCACCTTCACCGGTGTTGCTTTTGCCTCCCAGGCGGTTCATGGCAATGGCCAGGGTTTCGTGCGCCTCGCGGGAAATCGACCCGATGGACATCGCTCCAGTGCAGAATCGTTTGGTAATTTTCTCAACCGGTTCGACCTCTTCGATGGGAATCGGTTCCCGTTTTTTAAACCTGAATAATCCGCGCAGGGTGCAGTCGCGGGTATTCTGCTGATCGCTGATCTGTGAATACTTTTTGAATAGTGAATAATCATCGGACCGGGTTGCGTGTTGCAACATGGCCACCAGGTTGGGATTAATCATGTGCTTTTCATAACCGCGCCGCCAATGGTAATTCCCGCCGGGATCCAGCGCCGGGTGGATGATTTTCGTCCGCTCATAAGCATTCTTATGACGCGCCAGGGTTTCCCGCGCGATGACTTCCAATTCGATGCCACTGATGCGCGACGGCGTGCCGGTAAAGTAACGGGAGATCACAGAATCGTTCAGACCGACCGCCTCGAAAATCTGCGCACCCCGGTAACTCTGGATGGTGGAGATGCCCATTTTCGCGATGATCTTGTACAAGCCTTTACGGGTAGCCTTGAGAAAATTTTGGACCCCTTTTTCAATCTCCATCTTTTCGACATAATTTCCGTCGAGGATAATCTGTTCGATGGTTTCATAAGCCAGATAAGGGAAAATACCGCCGGCACCGTAACCGATCAATAACGCGAAGTGCATCATCTCACGCGCTTCACCAGTTTCAATTACCAAGCCGACACGGGTTCGGGTCCGCTCCCGCAACAAATGATGGTGCACGGCCGCCGTCGCCAACAAGCTGGGGATCGCCGCATGCTTTTCATCGACTCCACGGTCCGACAAAATCAAAATAGTCGCACCGTCTTCAATCGCCTCAGACGCCTGATCGCATAGATTCTCGAGAACCTTTTCCATACCCTCCTCCCCTTCCGCCACCGGGAATAGCATGGAGAGCGTGACAGGCTTTAAATCTTCCTGATCCAGAGATGTAATTTTTTCGAATTCTTCCGGTGTCAGCAGGGGATGCTGCAGTTTCAATTTCCGGCAATGTTCCGGCGTTTCTGCCAACAGGTTACGCTCTTTCCCCAGGGTAACTTCCATCGACATCACCAGTTCTTCACGGATGGAGTCGACCGCCGGATTGGTCACCTGCGCAAACAACTGCTTGAAATAATTGAACAGCATCTGCGGTTTTTCCGACCGGACCGCTAGCGGGGTGTCGTTGCCCATGGAGCCGGTGGCCTCCTGCGCGTTACCGATCATGGGCGC
>QIDN01000174.1 GCA_003229345.1 Nitrospirota bacterium
CCCATACCGAAGAGTTTCACATAGTGATCGAAATCCAAAGCCCGGCTAGGATCCCAATTGACACGATCCTCCCCGCCCAGAAACTGCATCAACAGCGGCAGAAAAGGATTGCCGGAGTATTGATAATTGCGCAACCACCAGGGAGCCATGAACAGCAAGACGACGCCGGAGAAAATTGCGATATGCTTCAACACCCGTGCCGGGTTGTTGTCTTTTTTCCCCTCCAAAGCGATGCCAAGGACAACCAGAGGGAGCACAATCAACCCGGTCAATTTGGTGGCCCAGGCCGCTCCGGCGAACAGGGCCATATAGAAAAACCAGAAGGGGAGGCGGGTTTCCCGCCACCGGTCCCAGGCATAAAACGTAAAAAATATGAAGCCCGCCAGCGCCAGATCAATATAGGCGGAAGCGGAAATCTCGAAAAAGGTCGGCGTACTGAAAAACAACACCGGCACCAACCAGGCCAGGCGCGGGGACAGGTATTGACGGAAATAAACTCCCAATCCCATGAGCAGAAGAAAAGTTATCCCCAGGCCGCACAGCGCGGGGAGCGATTCCACCCCGAAGGTCATGGCAAACAGAAACACCATTTCGAACAACAGGGGAAAGAAGGAGTACATGTTGTTGGGCAGGTTGACGATGCCGTGGTTTTCGAGATAAGCCTTGGGGATAGCCAGATGGTATACCAGAGCATCGATTTTCACTGGCGGAGCCAGCGCCAGTATCAATGCCAGTACCACCAGTATCGTGAGGATCAAAATATTGAATCCCCGAAATCCCCGGTTCGTCTGATCTTTGCCGAAAAAATTTCCAAGATTAGGCCGGAACCCTGAAACCTCTTGCCAAAGGGAAGGCCCGATTTTTGCGGAACCTAGAAAAATCACGCCCACAAGGATCCACCCGGTAGCCGGATAAATGCCTCCGGCAAAAGCGAGAGTGGTGGTCAGCAGCGCCACCGCCACCAGGCCCAGGAGGGTGTGAAACACCAGCCGCTCCAGGAAATGCGAATAGACAGGTTTCCAAAAGCAGGCCAGAGTTTCGCCCGCCAGAAAAAACGCCAGAAAAATTATTGCGAAAAGGAGAAGATCCATGAATTGGAAGAGATACTCTCGAAAAACAGTTGGCACCCAAATGGGAGGTAAACCGCGAAAAAACAACCTTAGCGCTTATTTTATACCTATTTACAGGATAACCTGAAATCCGAATAAGTAAATGGGGCCGGGTGGACCGCATATTCCAAATTAGACAGTTCGGGAAATTTTGAGTTGACACATGCCCCAAATTTAATATAATTTAGCCCTCTTTTTTCGCCGGTAACTCACGCGGTCTCTTGCCCCTTTCTGTATTGTGTCCGGCTCATAAATTTGATTTTTCCGGTTTTTAATTTTTACCGTTTGGTTTGATATACCTTCATTCAATTTGAAAGGATTACACCGATGAAAAAATCTGTAATGTTTCTAGTTTTTGTTATTCTGACTTTGTTCACAGTCAGCACCGCTTTTGCCGGCGCCGCCAAGTGTCCTCAAAAGCGGAAAACCAAAAAAGCACCGTCCAGCTTGTATAAGAAGGATAAAACCGCCAAAGCCGATGCTGCGGCAGGCAAAAAAATCTATGTCAAGACCGCCAAACCCATGGCGTGCAAAATGTGTCATGGCAAGAAGGGCGATGGTGGTGGCAAACTGGGTGCGGCTTTGAAACCGAAGCCCCGCAACTTCAGATGTGCAAAAACCATGAAAGACGTGACTCCGGGTCAGATGTTCTTTATCATCAAGAACGGCTCCAAAGGAACCGGTATGGTCCCTCAGAAAACTCTTAAGGACAAAGATATCTGGAATGTCATCAAGTACATCCGTACGGAATTGATGAAGTAAATTTTCAAGTTTTTGAAAAGGGCAAGGCGCTTTGGCGCTTTGCCCTTTTTTTATGTCTGTTTCAGAAATCATCTACGACGGCCCAACCCAAGGTCTCGCCTCTGAAATATCCGACCGGCTGTATCACGCCTCCTCACTGCAACCCATTGAAGCGGAACCGAACCAGCAGGGAAATATGGGTTTCCGGCTTCTGATGCAATCTTAATAAATCGTTAAAATACAGTTAGTTATATGGGATTAGGGGATTTTATATATTCTTTTATTTGATCTGAAAAATGTGGTACTTTGAAACTTGGGCTTTAATTGACGTATTGGGGGGTGAATTTACAGGAGCATTGGGATGAAGGCGCATTCAGTCAGTTTTCTTGTCGGGTTTATTCTGGTTCACATGATGTGGATCAAAAGTCCGGTTCATGCGCAGAGCCCTTTTCCTCCTTTGTCCCAAAAGTCCGATGAAGTTCAAATTCCCAAAGAACCGGGATGGGGGCAGCCTTCCTACCGCGGATGGGAATTGGTCAGCATTCCGGGTTTGATAGCCACCTATTACGATCTGGATTTGGATGGCAAGCTCGACTATCAGGTTATTCGCAAGATCATCCGCAAGGGGTCCAGCGAGAAGATGACCATTCAGGATGCCATCCAGAGTGCGAGAATCGACAACCTGACGGTCTATGTTTCCAATCCGGTGATTTATTTCACCACGAAGTATCCCTTATTTTATTGTCTGGGGGTCGACTACCGGCGCAATTGCACGAACATCTGGATCGACATCGCTGAAGACGGTTTGAATGGTAATGAAACCTTATACACCTTATCGAAACCCCAAAGACAGGTCCGTTAGGCGCCTTTTGCTGGCGAGTCTTCTGGTCACCGCCCTCGTTCTTGGTTTTATAGGGTCGGATGGCGCTCGGCTGTATGCGCACACCGACGACCCTGATGGTCATAAAGGCCACGGAACACAGACCAGTAAAACCATCGGTGCGACCGTGTACAAACACATGTGTACGTTCTGCCACGGTAAGGACGGCAACGGCGGCGGCAAGGCCATAGACTACCTGTACCCGTGGCCGCGCGATTTTCGCAAGGGCGTGTTCAAGCACCGCTCCACCCCGTCCGGTTCTCTGCCGCTCGACTCCGATATCTTCAAAACCATCAGCAAGGGCATCAAGGGCACCGCCATGCCGGCCTGGAAATCGGCTCTGACCGACGACGAGACCTTTGCGGTTGTGGAATACATCAAAAGTTTTTCAAGCCGTTTCAAAACCGAGAAACCCAAAAAACCGATCGATCCCGGTTCCACACCGCCCACCACCCCTGAATCCATTAAAAAGGGCGAGCAGGTTTATAAAGAAATGCGGTGCTCCCGCTGTCATGGCACCGACCTCAAAGGCGGCGGACCCATAGCCGACAACCTGTATGACATCTGGGACCACCGGGTATTTGTCTATGACTTGACCAATCCCAACATCAATAAATTCGGCTATGAAAAACGGGATTTGTTCATGACCCTGACCACCGGCATCGACGGCACCCCCATGAAATCGTACCGCCACCTGACCGATGCCGAGCGCTGGGACCTGGTGGCTTATGTCCGGTCTAAAATCCAGGTGGACCGGCTCCAGAAGGCCGAGTATGAAATCGATTTGTATTCCCAGAAAACCGATCAGAAAATCGAGGATGATCCGGAGAGTCCGCTCTGGAAGGACGTCCCCAGCCACGACGTGCAGTTGATTGCTCTTAATGCCCGCAAAAATCCCATCAACCGGGTGCGGTTTCAATCGGTCGTCAACGACAAGGAAATAGCCATTCGGGTGGTGTGGGACGATCCGATCGCCAACCGGACCGCCAGCCGCCATCAGGATTTCAAAGACGCGGTGGCGCTGGAGTTTGCCCTGGGTGATGTGCTACTGCACTCGCACGGTCATAACGAACCTTTTTTTGGGATGGGCAACCGGTCCAAACCAGTCAACATCTGGCAATGGCGCGCCGACTGGCAATCGGAGATCGAAACCAAACAGGAACTGGAATACGCGACCAAGGGCATGGATATGGATGTCATGATTTTCGGTGGCGAGGTGAACCCGGTCGAGTCCCTGAATCCCTTCCGCAACGTGCCCATTGAAGAATTGAACGCCGAAGGGTTCGGCACTCTGACCCCGCAACCGAAAACCAAGCAGAATATTATCGGCCAGGGGATCTGGAAAGACGGCCAGT
>QIDN01000112.1 GCA_003229345.1 Nitrospirota bacterium
TCAAGGAGGAATCTGCCATGCAAACCTATTTGATTATGGGGAAATTTACCGAAAAAGGCATCACCAATATCAAACAGACTACGGAGCGGGCTGACAAGTTCAAGGAAATCGCCGCCAAACTGGGTATCCACGTTCAGCAGATATACTGGCTCATCGGAGACTACGATGTGGTCAATATTGTGGAGGCGCCGGATGACTTGGCCGTAGAGGCCCTGCTGATCAGAGTGGGTGCGTGGGGAAATGTCCGCACCACCACCCTCCGGGCATTTGATAAAAAGGAAATGGATGCTATTATTGCCAAGATGGATGATACCATCTGATCCGTCCCTGGCCGCTGATAACCTTGGCGAACAACCAGGGTTCTGAAAACGTTCGGGATATGGGCTCGTCGGTTTCTGGGTGGGGGGAGCTTTTTTTAATCCCACTATGATATTAGGGCGGAAAGCGTAATCGATTTTTAACTATTGTCCCAAAAAAAACTTTTGAGGTCTAATGTGAGGCATCATAAAATTTTCATCCTGGGCACGCTAATTTTATTATTGCTAAGCAACACAGATTACCCAAACGCAACCGAATCGTCCGCCTCAAAACCAACCGGCTCGGGGATATTGAAAGCCGTGCCCCTCACCGAGTTGTTCAAAAACCTGGCTGAGAAAGCCAACCCCAGCGTGGTCAATATCCAATCGCTAAAAAAAGTCACTCGATTCTACGGAGATTTTCATTGGGGCATGTCGGGAGTTCCTCAAACGCCGCTTTCCGAGGAATACCAACAACAGGGTGAGGGATCCGGGTTCATTATAGAAAAGGATGGATTGATTTTGACCTCAGCCCATGTTGTGGCGGGGTCGGATTATATCCAGATAATGCTCTATGACGGCACTATGCACAAAGGTCAATTAATTGGCATAGATTCGTTGACTGATATTGCACTCCTCAAAATCGATACCCCGTCCGATTTGTCCGTGCTCCCCCTTGGGCACTCTGAACAGTTGAAGACCGGTGAATGGGTTATGGCCATCGGCTCACCCTTGGGATTAAATAAGACGGTTACGGTCGGAATTGTGAGCGCTCAAGACCGCTTTCTCGGAAACAACCCCTACAACGGTTATATTCAGGTAGATGCCGCCATCAATCCAGGCAACAGCGGAGGCCCGCTCCTCAATATTCATGGAGAAGTGATAGGAATCAATGCGGCTATTGTTACCGGAGGACAGGGATTGGGGCTTTCCATACCCATTGATATGGTTAAAGTTCTCCTGCCGCAACTAAAGGAAAAAGGCAGGGTGACCCGCAGTTGGCTGGGAGTGGTGGTTCGCAATATAAGCTTGGTGGTAAAAGGATCACTGAAGCTTCAGGTTGATCGGGGTTCTTTGGTGGTTAATGTCCTGGCGAACAGTCCTGCAGAAGAGGCGGGTATCCAGCGGAATGATGTGATTATTGAATTTGACAGTCACCCGGTACAAAGTTCCCACAAGTTTCCTAACCTGATCGCCCACTCTTCGGCAGGCCAAAAGATTCCAATTAAACTTATGCGGGGAAGCACCGCTCTTGATTTATACGTCATTTTAAGAGAAATCCCCGAAGAAGGCCTGCGATGACCTTGACCCGTCTTTTTAAAGGGGATAAAATCGCAAGACTCTAATTCCTTGAGGCGTTCTTGGTGCGTGTCGGAGCTTGGGGCAATGTTCGCACCACCATCTTCCGGGCGTTTGATAAAAAGGAAATGGATGCTATTATTGCCAGGGTGGACGATACGGTCTGATCCGTCACTGGCCGCTGACAACCCTTAAGAATGGCGAACAACTATGGTTCTAAAAACGTTCCGGGTGTGGCTCGTCGGTTTGTGTATGGGAGTGGTCTTTTTGACTCCGGCCGTGGCCGTGGGGCAGGGGACCGGTTCTTCCCCAGACATTTCGGGTATTCATTTAAACACGAAAGGCTTCTCCTCCAGCCGGCAGTGCGGTCAATGCCATAAGGATATATTCGCCGATTGGGAACACTGTCTTCACGCCCATTCCTCCAACAACGCTGTGTTTGAGGCGGCCTACCTGCAGGTTTATTTTGAGCGGGGTGAGGGTGCGCGCAAAACCTGTCTGGGTTGCCATGCGCCGGTGGCGTATTTCAATAACGATCCCAAACTCACCCAACCCATCAGTCACGAGGGCGTCAGTTGCGATTTCTGCCACTCGATTGCGGAGGTGCTTCCCGGCACGCCGGAGGGTCCCCAATTCCGGTTCGAATTCGGCGGGGTCAAGCAGGGGCCAATGAAAGATTCCAAAAGCCCCGCCCATTCCACCCGGTACAACGAGTTGTATCGTCAGTCGTTGTTCTGCAAAGGATGCCATGAGCAGGTCAATCCCAGCGGAATCCCGATGATCACCACTTTTTCGGAATGGGAGCAAAGCCCCTATCCGGATAAAGGGATCACCTGCCAGAAATGCCACATGGAGCCGGTCGCGGGGAAAACGGTGGCGGAATTCGTCAAGAAAACTACCGCTACCCAGATCAGTAATCACAATATCGCCGCCGGTCATTCGTTGACCAAAAGGCGCCAGGCCTTGGAAATCAAAATTACCACGATCGAAACACATAGGAACCGGATCCGGGTCCAGGTGGACCTGACCAACACCGGTGCGGGACATAAAATGCCCACCGGATTGCCGGTCAAAAAAATTATTCTGGAAGTCAAAGTCGAGGATGCCAATGGCGGCCACCGGCAAATGCAGCAGAGGGTGTATCAAAAAATCGTGGCCGATAAACAGGGCCAGGTGGTGACAAGGGTGGTGGACCTGATGCTGGGAAAAGCGGTGACGGTGGTGTCGGATAACCGGATCGCGCCTTTGGAAACCCGGCGCGAATCGTTCACCTTCTTCGTCAGGAAGCCGAAGGATCAAACGGTCTCCGCCGCCGCGTATTACAGTTATACGCCGGAGATTCTGCAACCCGCCCCCATCCATATCAAATTGAACGAGGTGCAACGCCGTGTCCGCTGAATTGAATGCCGGGGAAGAGGAAATCATTCCGGAATCCAACCGCCGGGGATTTTTACAGTGGACGCTGGGTGGATTGTTGTTCGGCGGATTCGTAGTCGCGGGCAACGTGGTTCTGCGCTATCTCATGCCGCCGCCGCCGCGCCTGGAAAAAGCCCACAAGGTTTCGATTCCGGTCTCGCAGATTCCGAAAGGCTCCAGCCTGATGCTCAAGCATCGGGGAGCGCCGGTGCTGGCGATACATACCGAGGAGGGGATATCCGCCTTTTCCGCGGTGTGCACGCATTTGGGGTGCCTGGTGAAATGGCTGCCGGCTGAAAATATTTTCTATTGCCCCTGCCATGCGGGCAAGTTCGATGTGACGGGCAAGGTGCTGGCCGGGCCGCCGCCGGAGCCTCTGCATCCTGCCAAATTCGAAATCGTTGGCGATAACATTATTTTTCTCTGAGTCCACTTATGTTCAGCTGGTTGAGCGATCTTATAGACCGATTCATCGACTGGGTCCACTACCGGACCGGCATCAAAGATATCATTAAGGAACAGATTACCGAGTACCGGATTCCGCCCAAGCTCAACAAATGGTATTCGCTGGGCGGGCTGAGTCTGTTCATCCTCGGTTTGCAGTTGGTGACCGGCGTGCTTCTGCTGATGTATTACGTGCCGTCCACCGAGTCGGCTTTCTCCAGTATCCAGCGCATCATGCTGGACATTCCCTACGGCTGGCTGGTCCGTCTGGCACACGCGGCGGGCTCGCACCTGATGATCATCATTATTCTGCTTCACATGGTCAGCGTCATTTTCATGGGTTCCTACAAAAAACCGAGGGAGATGACCTGGCTGTCCGGTTGCGCTCTGATCATTCTGACCCTGGCGATATGTTTCACTGGTTATCTTCTGCCGTGGAGCCAGTTGTCCTACTGGGCGACAACGGTGGCCACCAGCATTCCGGAACCGATTCCGGTGATCGGTCCGTTTATCGTGAAATTAGTGCGCGGCGGTGACCACATCAATCCCGACACCTTGAACCGCTTTTTCGCTTTGCACGTTATCGTTATTCCCGCCGCCATGCTGGCCTTGGCGGGGTTTCACCT
>QIDN01000387.1 GCA_003229345.1 Nitrospirota bacterium
CTTGGGCGGCGGCCTGGGCGAACATACCACCGGAACCGATGCCCATGATTCCGTCGTCCGGCTCGACCACATCGCCGGTGCCGGAGATCAGAAACGATTTTTCATCATCGACCACCACCAGCATGGCTTCGAGACGGCGAAGCAATTTGTCGGTGCGCCAGTCCTTGGCCAACTCCACCGCCGAGCGGGCGAGGTTGCCATTGTACTTTTCCAGCTTTTCCTCAAAGCGGGCGAACAGGGCGAAGGCGTCGGCGGTGCCTCCGGCGAAGCCACCGATGATTTTATCCTTATACATCCGGCGGACCTTGCAGGCGGTGTGTTTCATGACGGTGTTGCCGAGGGTGACCTGGCCATCGCCACCAACCGCTACTTTTCCTTTGATCCGAACCACCAATATGGTGGTGCCATGCATTTTCGGGTGCTGTGTCATGGAGTTATTCTAACCTTTTTGATGGCGGTTTTCATGCCCTGGGATTTTCTGTTAAAGCATTCTAAATCAAATATTTAAGCCGCCTCTGAGAGGTGCTTCGGAGGTCCTCAATTCGGGTATTTTAACTATACTATAAGGAAAAGCAATCTTATACTAGTTTAGATGGATAATAATTTGGATAAAGGATTAGCAGGTGCAGTGCCGCGGCCTTTATCCGGGGAGACGCCGATTATGAAAACGGGGGGCTGGGACCCTATGCGGTCCGGAGATGTCATGAGAGGGTTTTGTTATGAGAAAACGAATTGGTTTTTTAGTTTTCAGCATACTGCTCAGCTCGCCGATGGTTTGTTCTGCCGAGGAATTGGGCGGTGGCTATTCACTGAATCCCCCGGAAAACTGGACGGTCAAAAGATTTCCCGGAGCAACCTATAAAATTGTAATTACCCAGCCTGTAAATAATTTCTCGCCCAATATCAACCTCGTGGAGGATGAATTTAGCGGTTCCATGGATGAATACGTGGCCTCATCATTGGAAATTTTACAGCAGAGTTATAACGCCAGGAAAGTCAGCGAAACTTCGTTTTCCGCCGACAATGCCGATGGGGTCAAGCTGACCGCAGATACTGAGATCAACGGTAAAAAGGTCAGGCAAATATTTTATTTCTTTCAAAATTCCTTGGGACAAAAAGTGGTGGTCAGAGCTACTTCCGGCCGGAAATCCGCAAGCGCCCTGGAAATGGAATTTGATTCAATACTGCATACGTTTCGTGTCAATTAGTTTTGTCTCCATTTCAATGATTCCATTCCCAAGTCTCTCCGATTCAGGAAAAGGCTTGGGAATTTTTTTACTCTCTGGACTCAGGATGATTTGGGTGACAGGGATTTTAGATGTTGCGCGCGGGGGTGGGCCTGGTCGTACGTTTCCATCAGCCGGTCAACCGTCAGGTGCGTGTATTTCTGGGTGGTCGATAGGCTGGCGTGGCCCAGCATCTCCTGAATGGTGCGCAGATCGGCCCCGCCTTCCAGCAAATGGGTGGCGAAGGAATGGCGGATCGAATGCGGCGAATGACGGCCTGAGACCAGCTGATCCAGATATTTTCCAGCAATTTTCCGAACGCCCCGGGTGGTCAGGCCGTTTCCTCGGGTATTTAAAAAGACTGCAGAGGGGAGCGGATCGGGTTTTTTCTTTCGGATCAGGATTTCCCTCCGGCTCAGGTAACTATTCAGAGCGGCGATGGATTTTTTCCCCAGAGGCAACCAGCGTTCCTTTTTACCCTTGCCCAGAACCCGGACCCGTTGGCTTTCGAGATCAATGAAATCCATCTGCAAGGTGACCAATTCGCTGATCCGCATGCCGGTGCTGTAGAATATTTCGAGGATGGCGCGGTCCCGCACTCCGATAAAGGTCGCGGCATCGGGCAATTCGAGCAGGCGGAAGATGTCATCCACCGATAAAAAGGAGGGCAGGTAGTTTTCCTTTTTTGGGGCCGGTATGGATTGGACGACATTGCTCTGGAGGGTTCCTTCGCGGCATAGAAACTTGAAAAACGAACTGAGCGAGGACAGTTTCCGGCTCATGGTGGTTCCGGTAAATCCCCGGCCGTGCAAGTGGACCATATAAGAGCGTACTGCCAGCCGGTCGATTTGTTTTATGTCGATCTCTCCCTTCGAGTTGCAGGCGTGTCCGGTTTCCTTCAAGAACAGCGAAAACTGGTGGAGGTCGTTGAGATAACTTTCCACCGTGTGCTCCGAGGCGCTTTTTTCCGCGACGAGGTGGATTTTGAATTTTTCAATGTGGTCCTGCAAGGGAGACTCCTTTAAAATCAATATATTGTAAACTTTAACCCGGAGGGCAGTGGTTGTCAAGGAACGCTCTTCGGGGAGCTTATGGGGATACTTTTTTTAGGAAATGAAGTATGATTTTCGGAGAATCATTGCCTTTGCGTGAATCGATAATGAGCCAACGCATCTAACTATAACGAACCCATTTAACGAGTGAGTGCCATGACGACCTCTTTGCCTGAAGACGAACAACGCGCCCGAGAAACTCTGAAGGTTTTATCCGAACTCAAGGAAAAAACCGAGTTGTTATCCGAGCATGTAGAGTCGCGCAAGGAAGCGCTGGAGGAGGAGATTGAGGAAAGCCTCCACGAAGCAATTCAGAATGCCCGCGACAGCCTGGAACGGATTCAGGAAAATATCGAACCCAAGTTGGAGAGAATCATTCAGGAACGGTTGGACGTGATCCGTCACCAGATGGATGAGTTGAAATACGAAGCGCGGGAATCGGTGCGCGGTGAAATCGATAAAATGTCGGATGCCCTGAACAAGAAACTACTGGGTGCGCTGGAAGGAACGGTCCGGGATCAGGTGTCTCAAGGGATGGTGGAATTGAGGGCAAAACTCGGTGACGCGGTTCGCGAAGAAGTGGACGGTTCTCTTAAAGATATCCGGGAAACCACCCGCGAGGGTCTGGCGAAGGTTCAACAACTGGTTTGGGTCAGTTTGGGTATCGCTGTGCTGGTGGGGATTGGGGCGGCGATTTTATTTCTGATCCGATAACTCAGGTGATAAACCAGAACAGGAAAAACAGCATTAAGGTGGCAATTAGCACCTGCCAGGCGAATCCGAAGCCCGGTCCAGTAAACAAAACCCCGAAAGTCATCACGCAAAGAATAATAAAGGCAATGATCAGGCGGGTTTTCTGATTGAGTTTGGTTTTCATGGGGTCACGGGACAATCAGGCGGAGTGGAACAGAGTGCAGGGTCTGTTAAAGGAAGAGGTGGATTCCCCGGCTCAAGCCCCGGCATCAGCAAAAGTACTTTTTGATTTCTTCCACCATGAAGATATCGTCGACTTCCGACATAACATCCTCGATTTCCAGGCTATCGGCATCCTCCTTCTCCAAAGACTGCTCCCAAAACGGTTGCTTTTTGTCTTTGAAGCCCAGCCGGGGGTAGGACTCCAGGAAATTCTGAACATCGGAAAGTTCAAACGCCTCTTTGATTTCGGAAATAAAATCATTCCGCAAATGTTTTAAATCTTCCAACCGTTCAAGAGATTTCCGATAAGTACTTTCAACTGTCAGAGAATAATTTCCCTGAACTTCTAAATCGTTTTTGCCGGCCGGGTTGTAGATGGCGGCTTCCTCTTCGGCACTGTACAGATACTTGGTTTTGGATTCGGCTTGCTTCACCGCAACAATAAGAGGACAGAATTTTTCGCCGATCAAATAAGATAGGCCATCGTCGATACCATACTCGTCGGAAATTTCCAATGCCTCCCGGCAATACCCTTTGATTTGGTGATAGTCCAAAGAATCCATGATGCCCACCCTGTGAGTTGCGAGTTGTGAACCTACCCCTTTATTCTCTGCAATCCCGACCACAAGTTCAACACATTATTATGATTTTGCAGGAGATGTAAATAAAATTGTGGGCAAGTATCGCCCGCTGGAGATACAACACCTTTATAAACAATATGATAATGGGTTTTCTTAGGCAGTTCAAGCAAAGAGGTGCCTGCCTGCGAGTTTCAAAGGTCTTTGAAAAAGGCGCTCTTCAGCCCGTGAAGGGAGCTCGGGGAAGGCCCCGTTCCCTCTGCCGGCCTACTTGGCCGCCCCTTCGCTGGGTGTGAAGCCACCGCCC
>QIDN01000405.1 GCA_003229345.1 Nitrospirota bacterium
AGCCGATTGGTTTTTTTTGATTGATAAAAATAACGAATCGGTAGAATTTTGGAAAGTATTGTATGCCCTTCGTAAACGGATTAGTGAGGGAGGGGTTTTTATCCACTATGACAGTCTTTATGAAAATTATTACCCAAAAATTGAAACCAACCGTCTACGCAATGAAATTATTGATTATGAAATCGCAAAATTCTCTAAAAACGCAACGAAGTTAAAGCAATTGAATAAAAAATACCCCAAATGGCTGGAGCCCAAGCAGGAACTGGCGAAATTGCTCAGAAAAAAACGGTAATCTCCTTAGTAAATTCAGTATGCCCAATCACCCTCTCCGGTTTCCCAATCCCGTCGAAGGACAACCTAAACCACCTGAATGGCTCCACCAGCGCTGATCGCCGATGAGGGCTTATTGGTGCCCGCCTCAGAGGAAATCCCTCACCCGTTAAACCCTCTAACCATTTAATAATCAGTAAGTTATAGAGGAAAGAAGGACTACGCATTTTATGTTTACACGGTAATTCATTGTATGCATATAGCCCTAAAAATGGTATAATTTTGTAATATTCCATCAAAAATCGGCGCAAATTGAAGATTCGCTCCTTACCCGGCGGTTTTCAAAAAAATTGGGAATTATGAAAAATCCCCGCCTACACGGCAAAATTATCCTATCCACTGCCCTGCTCATCATTCTGACAGGAATGCTGTCTTCAATTGTTTACAGTAATTTTCAAGGGTTTATTTCTGCGTCTCACAAAACCACAGCTATCCCTTCCGAAATGATCAAAGACAATAAGCTGGCGGACCACCTATCGAGAACGTCGCCTTTCTGGAGGCAGAAACTCAGCAAACATATTTTCATCACTATTGACCAGGAACTGCAATCGCTTGAACAGCGACTCATCCTGCATGACAGCGCTAAGGGACAACGGCTGATCGGAAGAGTAAAGATTTCCCTTCAGCGGATGATATTCGGGAAGCAAAAATTTGTGCGTACCGGCCGGGAGGCCTCCCTCGCTCCCTTTTACACAGGCCGAACTGTGCTGGAATACAATCTGTGGAAGTTGAAGAGATTGACTCAGAGCCTGAAAATGGACCGGGCCCAGGCGCGCGGTGTCCATCGAGTTTACGCGTTGATGAACAAATGGCTCATCTATGTGGCTCACCGCGAAATCTCCGCACGAAGAAAAGGAATCCTCAATGCTTCATCCCTGCAAATTGGCGAACAGGATACTGAAGAGGCCAACACCGTTTTCTCTCAAATATCAGAGTTGGCAAGGATTACCGAACAAGACCTGGAAGAAGCCAGCGAGGCGCTCTCTCAGCAACCCACCGCAGTGCAGGAGACCGCACCCGGTATCGAACCGGAAATCCCAGATTCCCTGGAGCCAGTGACCCGGCAAGACTCTCAACCTGATTTGGTGATGGAGGAGGACACGGTCTCTCCAAAAATATTCGAAGAGAAGACGAACTCTCCCGAGACATCGCCCATTCCCAACTGGATGTTCATACTCGGAGCAGTGGGTGTTTTCATAATCTCGGTCCTGCTTTTTCGGAGAGAAGGGAAACCCATCCATTTATCTGCGCTTCATGGGAGTGGCCCCGCAAATCATTTAGAGTACGACAATCAAAACTCCGACGATCTAATAGAGATACACACCCTCATAGAATCCCACCCCACCGGTGATACCAGAGAGGAATGGCCCGATGATAGTGAAAGGGAGGAACCGGCAATCGAAATCGAAATGCCAGAAGGTATTCCTTTACAGACAACGGTTCATGAATTTGAAGACGCCGCTCAGGAAAACATGACTTTCAAATTAGAAGGGCTCACCCAAGAACTGGAAAGCACGCTTTCGGAAAAAGAAGAGCTTGCTCAAGGAATGGGAAGTATCCTTGAAGAAAATGAATCTCTCACGGAAAAACTGGAGGCATCTCAAACTGAGAAAGAAAACATCGAGAAACAACTGGAAGCCCTTCATGCCGAAAAAGAAGAGTTCACTCATGGGCTGGAAAACATCCTTGCAGAAAACGATTCTCTCACGGAAAAGCTGAAGGCCTTCCATGAGGAAGAGGAGGGCCTGAAGCAACAGACGGAATCCCTCCGCGTCGAAAAAGAAGAGTTCACTCAGGGGATGGAAACCATCCTTGCGGAAAATGATTCTCTAACTAAGAAATTAGAGGCCTCCAACAAGGCGAAAGAAAATCTGGAGAAATACCTGAAGTCCTTCCACGCTGAAAAAGAAGTGTTCGCCAGAGGACTGGAAAATACACTTGCAGAAAGCAACTCCCTGGCAAAACAACTGGAGACCTTCCACACTGAAAAAGAGGACTTCGAGAAACAATTGGAAACCCTCCGCATCGAAAAAGAAGAACTCGCCCAAGAATTAAAAACTCTCCGCTCTAGAGAAGAAGCGCTCGCCCAGAATCTGGAAAGCACGCTTACCGAAAGCAACTCTCTAGAAAAACAACTGGAGACCTCACACGAGAAAGAGGAAATTAACACAAAACTGAATGCTATGACGGAAGCACTTGGGTCCACTCGGGAGAAAAACAAAGCACTGGAGAAGGAACAAAAAGATATTCACGCAAAAATTAAAAATCTGACACAACAATTTAAAGCTGCCCAGGAGGAAATAAAGGGATTGACGAAAGACCTGAAAAGGACCTCCACAGAAAAAGAAACCTTAACAAAAAAACTTAAAACCACCCAGAAAAAAAATAAAACGATCACCAAACAAAATAAAGCTTTGACGAATCAATTGGAAATAGCGCAAACCACCGAGTCAGAGCACACTTTGACGCGCGAACTTGAGGCTATGTCTACTGAAGTCAAAGAGCTCAAAGAAAAGCTGGAGTTCACCTATTTGAAAAATGAAACGTTGACGCAGGAGAAACCGGAAAGCGCCAACACGATAGATCTTTCCTTCGATCATGACACGCCTGAGCTTACGGCTTCACAGACTGAGGAGCCGGTCATGGACGACGGAACAGCTGAGGGCATAACCTTTTCGGTGTTGAATTCAGCCAAGGACCTTGAAAAAGAAACATTGCCGGGAGATGATGCCACCAAGGAAAACCAGGATACCCCATTAAATTCTCTGCCCAGTGATCAAGAATCAAATCATCCCGATGTCATCCTGCTCCAAACTATTTTAAAGGCCACAAAAGGTTTCAGGAATATAAACGAAAGGCTCTACAAAATCGCAGAGGCCCGCCTCGCCCTATCGGCTAAAAACGAGGACTCTGAAGGAAAAGACTCGCGGAAAGATTGATCCTCGCTCAATGCAGGCTTACACCATGCCAACGGGGTTGTTGTAGACGGAGGGGCGTTGGTCGGGGCGGATATGGAGCTGGGCCAGCTCATTGGTGCCAAAATGGTCAATGTATAAAAAGATGTATTCGCGTACCGCGGTTCTCAAATCCCACTTGCCGTCGTGGTTCTGCTCGAATTCCGCGAACACCTCCATGGCATCCTGGATACTCAAACCTTCATCAACTGTGAAATAATAATCCAGTGCCAGGTCCCATTCCGGATTCTTGTAGGCGGACACGCCGAATTTCTCCGGCTCCATCGCTACCGGGCTGAACTTGCCCAGCACGAACGTCATGAACCCGAGGGAGTGGATGTTCTCGCGGTTGTCGTGAACGAACCGTTTGCTGTCGTCCGACTCTTCCTGCGTCTCGCCGGGAAACCCGAAAAATCCCATGATGTGGTTCCAGATGCCATACTTCGCCGACATGGCCAGGTTGGTACGGATGGCGTCGAGGTTGGTCGCCTTGTCCATCAGCTTCAGCACCCGGTCGTTGCCGGACTCGTACCCGAAATGCAGGTAACGGCAGCCGGATTTCGCCGCGTCGTTCCACACCTCGTCGTCAAGCAGGGATTCTTCGAAGCGCATGTGGGTGGTCCAAGCGATATCGATTTTGTTGTCGGTGAGTGAGCGCGACAGCTTGCGGAACAGCGCCGGGGGATATGACTCGTCGGTGAAATGGAAATATCGGTTGCCGTATTTATCTTGTAAGAATTTGATCTCCTCGGTAATCTGCGCGATCTGTTTGGTGCGATAGC
>QIDN01000038.1 GCA_003229345.1 Nitrospirota bacterium
ACAATTACCAGATTGAGGACACGATGGAAACGGGCGTAGTTCTGCAGGGAACGGAGGTCAAGGCCCTGCGCGAGGGCAAGGCCAGCATGGCGGACTGCTACGCGGTGGTGGAACGTGAAGAGGTCTTCATGCTGCACTGCCACATCAGCCCGTACACACCCGCGCATGCTTTCAATCACAATCCCATGCGCAAGCGCAAGCTCCTGCTGCACAAAAAGGAAATTTCACGATTGATCGGCATCACCCAGGAAAAAGGTCACAACCTGATCCCGCTGAAACTGTATTTCAAAAACGGCAAGGTCAAGGTGGAGCTTGCCATCGCCAAGAGCAAGAAAACCCACGACAAGCGGGAAACCATCAAGAAGCGGGAAGCGGACCGCGAAATCGCCCGCGCCATGAAACGCGACAAACCCTAGTCTTTGCGGATCACTATCACCACGCCACCAATTGCGATGCTGGCACCGATGTAGCCCCACAATCCGATGATTTCGGGTGCCACCCAACCCGGCGCCACCACCGACAGCAGGTGCATCGCCGTCAGCGTGATGAACGGATTGAGCGTAATCACCACACTGATCAGCCACAGGGGAATATAGTTGACCGCCTCCGCCAGACACCCGTAGGCCAGCAGGGTGTTCACTCCCAGAAAAATCATCAGCAGCCAACTGCCGAAATGCGGATTGTTGAAATCGGTCCAAATTACAGCAGGGATCAATACCAGCGCACCAATGCCATACACCAGTAAGTTCAAGTGTTGGGCTTTGTGCGCTGATGACAGTTTTTTCTGGAACACCATATATCCGGTCCACAACACCGCGGCGGCGACCATATAAACCGAGGTTTCCGTGTAAGCCTCGCTACCCCATTGCTGACTCTGGTCCCTGTAAAAAAGAACATATCCAACAACGGCAATCGCCAAACCGATGCCCTGCTTCCAGTGAAATCGTTCCTTGAACAAAGCCACTCCCAGGATAACCAACATCACCGGTGCGATCTGGATGAGAATACCGGCATTGGAGGGAGTGCTGGTTTCGACGCCTTTCAAAAAGTAAAAGTAATTAGCCGCCAGCAAGATACCCGCCAGAACTCCGAAACCCGGTGGCGATATTATGATTGATTCTGGCTGTTTCTTTTGGAATTTCAGGATCAGGAACAGCACTCCGAAAGCGAAGGTAAACCGGAACCAGACGATACTGCCCCCGGAAAATTCCTGGAGGGCGATTTTCATAAAGATGGGAAGGAAGCCCCACAGCAGGGCGGTGATCGACGCGTAGGTGAGGCCCCGGATGGTGTCGGTTTTCATCGGCCCCCGTTAGTTCAGGTGGGCAAACTTCTCCAGCAGCGTCAATCCCTGCTTCTGGCTCTTTTCGGGATGAAACTGAAAGGCGTGGATGTTCTCGTGTTGGATTCCGGAAACAAACGGCATCCCGTAATCGGTGGTGGTAACGACCATGTCCTGATTATCGGGAACGACGTAATAGGAATGCACAAAATAATAGTAAGGATGCGCATCCATCGAATCGAACAGCGGCGATGGCTTATTGAGGGTCAGCGTATTCCATCCCATATGCGGGACTTTCAGGGTGGGGTCGTCGGGAAAGTGAAAACGCATCACCTTCCCCGGTAGAATTCCCAACCCCTCCACCGTGCCGAACTCGATGCTGTGCTCGAACAGCAGTTGCAGTCCGAGGCAAATACCCAGAAAGGGCTTCCCGGATTGAATGGATTTTTTGACTACCTCGATCAGCCCCAGCCGGTCGAGGTTGTCCATGCAATCCTTGAACGCCCCGACGCCGGGAAGCACCACTGAATCGGCATCCAAAATGGCTTGGGGCTGGCTGGAGACGACCGCATCGGCGCCCACGGCTTCCAGCGCCTTTTGCACGGACCGTAAATTGCCCATGCCATAGTCGATAATGGCGATCATTTAGAGAGTGCCTTTAGTGGACGGAATCGTGTTGGACCTCGGGTCCAGCGAACTGGCCTGATCCATCGCCTTGGCAAACGCCTTGAAGGAGGCTTCCACGACGTGGTGCAGGTTGTTCCAGTAGGGAGAATTGAAGTGCAGAGTGAGCCCGCAGTTGGCGGAGACCGCCTGGAAAAACTCCGGCACCAGCTCGACATCGAACTCACCCAGTTTCGCCTTGGGCAGGTCGATATTGAACACAAAGTAAGAGCGGCTCAGGTCCACCACGCAATTCACCAGTGCCTCGTTCAAAGGCACACTGGACTGCGCAAACCTCCGGATTCCCTTCTTGTCTCCGAGGGCTTTTTCAAAGGCCTGACCCAACGCAATGCCCAGATCCTCCACCGTGTGGTGGAAATCGATGTGGGTATCTCCTGTCGCTTTTACTGTGAGATCGAAATAACCGTGGCGGGATAACTGTGCCAGCATGTGATCCATGAACGGGATCGGGGTTTGGATGTCTCCCTGCCCTGTTCCGTCGAGGACCAGACTGATTTCAATTTGGGTTTCGCTGGTAACACGTTTGATTTGGGAGCATCTATCCATTGACCGGCTGTATTTCTTTTCCTTTTTCCTTTTTGCCATTAGAGGAATGTTTTCCATTTCCTCCGTTTTGGCCGTTTCCGCCAGTTTCATGAGCTTCCTTTTTACCATTACCGGAAATCGGGACGGCCCCGAGAACGACATCATTATAAAACTCTTGAACCGTGTTTAAAAGACTTTCCGGGTCTAATTTCAAATCTTTTCGGATCAGCGCCGGAGCTCCATGCTCAATGACTTTATCGGCCACTCCGATACATTTCACCAGAATATTTTTCTCCGGAATATGTTCATTAATTTCTTCCAGAACCGCGGAACCAAATCCACCTTGAATGGCATGCTCCTCCATTGTGACCAGGCATTTTGCAGACTGGGCATAGCGGCAGATCAGATCGGTATCCAAAGGCTTAACAAACCGGGCATTGATCACAGCCACACTGAGGCCCTCGCCTTCCAAAGACTTGGCAAGATCCTGAGCTGGCGGCACCATATGGCCGTAAGCGATCAGCGCAATATCAGTCCCATCCTGAATCACCTCGCCCTTGCCGATTTCCAGTTCCTTCATTTCCGGATCCAGAGGCATGCCCAGGCCCGCACCCCGCGGATACCGAATAGCAGCGGGACCAGGATGATCCACAGCGGTTTTCAGCATGTGGCGCAATTCGTTTTCATCCTTGGGTGCCATGATAACCATATTGGGCAACGTCCGCAGGTAGGCGATGTCGTACAATCCTTGATGGGTCGCACCATCCTCACCGACGATGCCGGCCCTATCCATCGCAAACGTCACCGGGATGTTCATGAGACAGATGTCATGAACCACCTGATCGTACGCCCGTTGCAGAAACGTGGAATAAATGGCAATGACCGGCTTGAATCCTTCCAATGCAAGACCACCGGCAAAATCGACTGCATGTTGTTCAGCCATACCGACATCAAAAGTGCGATCCGGAAAAGCCTGCCCGAATTTACTGATACCCGTACCTGAGGGCATGGCGGCGGTGATACCAAGAATTTTTTCATCCTGTTTCGCCAAATCGATCAAAGCATCGGCAAACACAGCGGTATACGCCGGATTGGATTTCTTTTTCAGAAAAACTCCCGTTTCGACATCAAAAGGAGATGCACCATGCCAGATTTCGGCCTTCTCCTCTGCGGCTGTGTATCCCTTGCCCTTGCGGGTGATCACGTGGACCAACGTCGGACCTTTCTGGCCTTTGAGGTCTTCCAGATTTTCAATCAAGGTGTCTATATCATGCCCATCCAACGGACCGACGTAACGGAAGCCCAAATCCTCAAACAACCGTCCGGGGATGAACACGCCCTTGATCGCGTCGTCTATTTTATGGGCGAAATGCGATATATTCTTCCCTACTCCGGGAATGGATTGCAACATCTCGTCAATTTGTCCCTTGATTTTCCGCATGACCTGGCCGGTCATGATCTGACTCAAGTGCGCCGACATGCCGCCGACGTTAGTGGAAATCGACATCTCGTTATCGTTCAAGATGACGATCATGTTGCTTTTCAAATGGCCGGTGTG
>QIDN01000474.1 GCA_003229345.1 Nitrospirota bacterium
AAGGCCCCAATAAAGGAAGCACCAGATAGGGCCCTGCTGGAATGTTGTAAAATCCTAAAACCTGGCCAAAGTCCTCATCCACCGGTTTGATCTCAAACCCTTCATTCGCGACATCCACCGTACACATAAATCCCAAGGTGCAATTGATCAGGACCCGGCCAATTACCCGGCCGGCTTTATCAAACTTCCACTGGAGTAAACTACTGACCAATCTACCGGGAAAGGTTATCGTATAATAAAGATTTCGAATCATGATCCGAAAATTTTCTGCCATCACGTCTTTGTAGGTCTGTGCCACCGGCCGTAAAAAATATTCGTAAAAGTGATCATTGAACACATAAACCGGGCGGTTGTACCACCTCTCAAAAGGATCCGGCATTTCAGCAATCTCATTTTCTTCATCCGCAAAAGGGTCCTCCCCAAATCCGTTTTCCTCCGAAGAATCGTCTGCGAAAGGATCGTCTTCGATCGTCTTGTCGGAGTAAGGGTCCACTTCGGAACCACCCGGTTCCGCTTCACTATAAAGACTTCCCTCTTTCGGCACATTCAATTCCGAGGGCACAAGCTCCCCTGGAATTGGATCAATCGGAATCAATCGGCGTTGAGAAAAATCCTCTGAATCGAATATCACTTTGCCCTGGGCATTGAATTGAAGGGCCGATAAAACTTCCGAGGGACCTGGAAAGTAGGCGGCAAACGAAGAAGTGGGGAAAACCAAAAGACCGAGAACCAGACCATAAAAAGAGAACCGTTTTACCTGCCGGCAAAATGGTTTCTTCAGGCTGGCTGTGGTCTCAAAGTTCATAGGTGATTGATATTCAGGAAACTCCAAGGTCAGTGGAAAAGACACCTGAAATGTAGGTATTGAGTAGTCGATTGAATTGAGGAATAGTTACATAAAATACCATAGTATTTTAAGGTATGGTATTAGTCTAACAAAAAATGCTTTTGGCAGAGCAATTAATGCGGCTCCGGGCTGGCATCGGATAATCGTTTGAGAGAGCCTTCGGCAATGGTGATTTTGTTCTTTCGAGCACGGGCCACCACTTCCCAAGCTTGTTGATATTGGCCCTTGTGGAAGTGGGCATCCACCAGAACTCCATAGGCCGGATCGTTGAACTGATTATGTGCCAGGGACGCCTCAAGTTTTTTGATGGCCTCGTCATATTTTCCAAGTTTATTCAAGGCCGATCCCCAGGAGGCATAGGCCCTACTGTTTTCGGGATCCAGAAGGAGCGCATTTTCAAACTTGTCGATCGCTTTCTCATTTTCACCCTCCACCAGCAAAGTCAATCCCCAGAAATAATAGTTTTTGGTTTGATTGGGATCCAGCCGGGAGGACTGGTCGAACTTTTCATAAGCCTCCTTGGTTTTTCCAGACTTAGCCAAAGAAAATCCCCACCAGGTATGGGCATTGGCGCTCTTGGGATTCATACCTGCGGCTCTGGAAGCTGTTTCCGCCGCCTCTTCATATTTTCCGAGAGCGTTTAATTCCCTGACTTCTCCCATTAATTTATCGAACTGACCCTTCAGCTCCTGGTGTCTTATATTTTCTTCGGCTCTTTGTTTTCTCTCTTCGGCATCTCCCTGGCGTTGTTCATTAATATCCCGTATCCGGTTTTGGGCCGACAGATAACTAAATCCCAGAAAGATACAAATGCAACAAAGAACCCAAACGATTTTGATGTTACGAGGCATTAGTTTCGTCTCAAAAGTTTCATAAAAATTGCTCCAGAAGTATACAGACAACCGCAACCGGTATCAAAGTTTCTTTATGGCCTGTCAATCACGGTTTAGATCTTTGCAGAGCGAAATTCAAAAGACGGGTTACGTCGGAATCATAGGGCAACCATTCCTTCACCTTTTGCAAAACCGCCACCGCTTGATCCGGGCGATTGGTCTGCAGGTACAGCTTGGCGAGAAAAAGCGATCCGAACACATAATAAGGGTTGATCTCCAGAGTTTTGCGATAAGCCTGCTCCGCCTTTTCAAACTCCTGCACGGCAAAATACACGTTGCCGAGATTCAAATGAGTCAGGACGTGATCCGGTTCCTGCTCCAGGATTTTCAGATACAGGCCAGCGGCTTGCTCATAAGCCTCCCGGTTTACCGCCGCCACCGCCCCATCCAGATACTGATCGATGCGGGCTTTGCGCTTGATCTCCCTGACCTGAACCTCGGAACGTTCGAGAGTCCCGATATGCTTTTTAACAGTCTCCTGTTCTTTCTCGTTCAATTCGTCAAATCGCAAAAGCGATGGCATCACCTGAAAGTGAGGGGTGAGCTGGCGGACGATCACCTGCCTCTCATCCTTGTAAATATATTCAGGCGCGCCGAATTCCAACAGGGAGTTATCATCCGTGTGAACGGGAGCGCCCTCGCTGAATTTTTTCAACTCATCCTGATTCATGATCACTAACCCCATCAAATCCCGGACATTCGATATCCCCAGCCGCTTCAGCTCCCGCCCCTGGACCGGGTCCTCCAGCAATCGCCTGACTTTTTCATAAGGCAGGGAGTACGGCTGGTGCGACCCAATCAACAAATAATCGTCCCCGATGATGGACTCCCACATGGTGACATTGGGGAATACGGAAAGGAACGCGCGGGAGATGGATTTGAAACTCTCCGGCGACATATTGGTGTGCATCCAGATGCACATGATTCCACCCGGCTTCAAACGGGTATCCGCCAACTTGTAAAAATCCTGGGTGAACAACGCCCCTATCCCGGAAATCCAGGGATTGGAGGGTTCGGAAATAATAACATCATACTTTTTCTCCGTCAGCGTAATGTGATTCCTGCCGTCTTCCAGGATGACGCGCACCCGGGGATCGTCCAAGGCATGGTGATTGAACGGATCAAAAAACCGGCTCCCTTCAATGACCGTGGAAGAAATTTCCACCAAGTCGATATCCTTCGCCGGAAATTGTTCGACCGCTCCCAGGGTCACTCCGCTCCCCTGCCCCACGACCAGAACGCTCTCAGGATTCTTACTGAAAAACATCGGAAGATAACCGGACAATAATTGCGTCCGCATATCCATTGCCAGTGAAGCATCGGTCTTGCCATTCACCCGCAAAAAGATGTTGCCGTCGATGGACAATTCGGTGGTCACCGTGGTGTGCAACCCTTCTTTGTAAAACAGAATTTTATTTTTGTGCTGGAGGGCGCCCTCCAGCTCATTGATCCGGTACGGCATGAACGAGCCGCTGGAAATAACGGCTTTATCCCACGAGTCAATGCCACGGGCACCCATGACCCAGACCAAAAGCAAACCGGGTAAAACATAAGTTTTCAGATTGACTTGCAGGCTGGAGGTATATAACAAAATGATTCCCAGAACGATATTGACGAACACCGCCCAGAGAATCGTGTTTTGCACACCCAGGATGGGAATTAACAGAAATCCGCCAATCAAAGAACCGAGGATGGTTCCCACGGTATTGGAAGCATACGCGGTTCCCACATGATGCCCCAACGTCTTGAGGTTCCGCGCCACCAGCCGCACCACCACCGGGAACTGGGCGCCCATGAGAAACGTGGGAATAAAGATCAGCGCAAGAATGATTAAAAAATTCGACCATTGAATCGAAGAAAAATTGAGACCCCAGTTCAGATACACCCAGCGGTTGACCAAAGGCACTTTCCCGAAGAAGGGCAACGCCGCCAGCGCGGACAGGCCGATACCCACCTGAAGCCAGCCGAATACTTTTTTCAAATCTACAAAACGCCCGACAATTCGGGAAAACACCAGCGTCCCCGACGCCAGCCCCAGAATGAAAGCGGTCAGGATTAAGCTGAATGCATACACCGACGAGCCCAACAGCAGGGAAAAAATACGGGTCCAAGCCACCTGGTAAATCAACGAAGCGATTCCAGTCACACAAAATCCTCCGAGGATCAAAATCACTTCCGGGGTATAAAACCGGGGTTCCTTTTCCGAAGGCGACAACGCCTCCGCCGGACTGATATGAGCCCATTGACTGCGGAAGAAAATCAAAATGACTGATGCCAGGCCGAGGTTGAGACCCGCGGCAATC
>QIDN01000012.1 GCA_003229345.1 Nitrospirota bacterium
GTCGATCACCATTTCCGGGCGCGGCGGGCATCCGGGAATGTAGACGTCAACTGGAATCAAAGTGTCGATGCCCATGACTGTGGAGTAGTTGTCGTAGAATCCGCCAGAAACCGTGCAGACTCCATACGCGACCACCCATTTCGGTTCCGTCATCTGGTTGTACACTTTAACCAGAATCGGGGCCTGCTTGTGGCTGATCGTCCCCACCACCATCAACAGATCCGCCTGACGCGGAGAAAATCGTGGAAACGCCGCTCCGAACCGGTCCAAATCGTAACGCGGACCGGCGGCTGACATGAACTCCATCCCGCAACAGGCGGTGATGAAGGGATATATAAAGAAAGAATATTTTCTCGCCCAGTTGACCGCTTGGGTCATTTGGGTCACGATGACGTTATTGCCGAGGGTCATTTCCAGCTCGGATTGGGTTATATCTGACATAAAAACTCCTGGCTTTCGAACCGTTCGGGTTACAATACCAGCAATATCATATCAGAGAATTGGCGGGAAAACCAAAAAATAGGCTCCCCGTCTGCAAAATTTTGCAGGGTCCAGCGGCCCAAACTTGGGTTTTCCTTGAGCTTTTGGGTGATTTAGGAGTATGATCGGATATCAATGGAAACAGGGCTTGAGCCCACCCACAGGTTCCCTCTGGAACCGGTTGGGACGTATGATTCGTGTATGGAGGATGTTGATTTATTATGGATATGTCATTAAATAAAGAAGCCAAAGGCCAGAACCGAGGATTCGAAGAGTCGGTGGCCTTGGTCAAGTCCGAACTCAGCAAGGACGGCAAAACCCTTGATTTGACCGCCGCATATCTCAAAGAATACGGCGCGAAAGATATTGCCAACATGGATTTTCTAGAGGATTTGCAAACGCTGGAATTAGGCACCAACATGATGGGTGCCAAGGGTGTGAAATACATAGCCCAGTCAAAGTATCTGGTCAACCTTAAATCGCTCAACCTGTTTTACAACAGCATCGGTAATGAGGGGATAAAGTATCTGGCCGTATCGGACAACCTGCTCAGCCTCACCAGCTTGACCTTATCCGATAACAATATCACTGATGAAGGCGCGAAATACATAGCCAAGTTCCTGCCGTTGTTCACCAACCTGTCGCGTCTCGATATGCGTCTCAACAAGATCAAAGATGAAGGCAAAAATGCCTTGCTCGAGGCAGCTAAAATAATAGAACTCAAACAACTCCTGCTCGACAAAGTCGAAGGCTTCCAGGTTAAAACCAGCGGGCACCTGTAAAAAATGGAATCAAGTTCCTTTAATTACCCAGTTCAATAGAAAAAGGATCCACAGGATTTCCTGCAGATCCTTTTTTTATTTTTGCAAACCCGTCTTGTTCTTAATAACTTTTGGGCAGTTGTCTTTCCAGTTTCTCCAGAGCCTTCCGCAAATCGGAGTCCTTGGCTTTCTTGACTTCCTTTCCAAACTCTGCCGGCTCGTCTTGATTCAGCAATCGATACAAGGTGGACTCCGGGATGCCATTATCTAGCATCTGACACACCGCGCTATTCTGTAAATCATGCAGAGTAAACGGTTTCAATCCGAACCGGACTTGTGCCCGCTGAAGACCCTCCGCCAATGTCTTGGAATCCATAGGGGTCATACCGCCGGGAGCTGGGAATAAAACTCCAGACATTCCCGACAATTCCTTGATCTTTCTCAAAAGATCCAAAGCCAGATCCGCCAGTGGAACCTTGTGCTTTTTCCCGTTTTTGGTGAGATCTTCCGGGATGGTCCACCATTTGGATCCTAAATCATAGTCTGCCCATCGGGAGGGAATGACCTCCTCGTACCTTTGCGCGGTTATGATCAACAACTTTACAGCCAGTTGATGTGCGAGAGGCATGTCCGAGTTTTCAAGCCCCAACCATAGAGTTTTGAGTTCACTTTTATCCAATACACGGCCAAAGGTATCCTTCAGACTCGCCGGTTCTGCTTTTTTTACCGGAACCTTGGCTTTCTTCTCTGCGGATTTTGATTTCTCCTGCTGGGCTCTTGCATTTTTATCAAGCGGTATTATCTTATTCTCCGCCGGCTGTGATTTCAGCTGAGAGTGCGTTACTTTTTTCTCAACTCTTTGCTTAATTTCATCCAGCTTCGCAGCCGCTTTTTCTTTAAACTGGCTCAGTGTATCCGAGGCCTTGATCTTCTCGATCTGCTCGGATGCTTTCCCTTTAATCTGGTCCAGTTTCTCAGAAGCTTTCTCCCTGATTTGATCGAAAGTCGGCATTTGACTTGCAGGCACATAGGCTTTGCTTTTTTCCGGTGTTTGATCGAAAGTCGGCGTTTGACTTGTAGTAGACACATCGGCTTTGATTTTTTCCGGTGCCGGAAGCCCCTTCTCGGGGTCCTTACCTTGCATCACCATTGCCATGGCCATAACTGCTTGCCGTCTTGCAGTATCAAGGCTCATATCCGGGTAAATTCCGAGAGCAATCAATTTGGTCATCTCATTGAAGCGATATTCCAGGACATAGCTCTTCTCCCCCTCCGGAGTCACCTGAACACCAAATCCGCCATTATCCCAAACAATCTGGCGACTCTTACCAGGCTCCAAATATTTAATTTTTCGTTCCGTCAAATTCATTAAATTCCTTTCGCACCAACAAAAAAACTGTTGGGAGAATACCTATTGCTTAATCAGGGATATTGTACCAAAACCATGTTCTGGAAAGAGGGCTAACTGTTATTTCTTGAATATAATGCCAGTGACCCTCATTTGCACTTTTCCGGCCCATGAGGGTGGAGCGAACTCCTTGACAAGGTATCCGACCTTCTTTGCCTTTTGGGACTTTAAGGGGTCGTTATCGCGTCCAGGGCGATATTTGGAGACCGATACAGGATATAATTTCTTTTCACTGACAATAGCGCCCTTCCCGTTATAAAAGTAAACTGTGATTTCCACTTCGTTCAGGGTTTTGTTGCCTTTATTGGTCAAGGTAGCAAACAGGCCCGGGTTGGGACTGCCAAAGAGATACTTTTTCCCCTTTCCTACCGTGAGATTTTTCAGTTCGATATTTGCCATATAGGCTTTCTTCTCATTACTGAGTTTCGCTACCTGGATCTGCTCCTTCTTACTCTCCTTATCCTTGCCTTTATCCTTCCTGTCTTTGTTAACTTTCGGGGTTTTGACCTTGGCCTTCTTGAGGGCGGACTGGGCAATATCATTGAGGGAAGAACGAACCTGTTCCAAAGGCAGGGTTATCCCGCTCAACTTCCAATCAATTCCTTTCCGCTCATACATGAAATCAAAGCTCTCTCCATTAGCAGTCTTGATCGTCGCAACGAATGAATTTATCCCCGCATAACGGAATTCACCTTGAGCCAACACGCCGTTCACGCTATCCAACACTTGATTCACGGATTCCATATTGAGACCCAAGTCAGCTAACGGGTCCTTGGAGTCTCCGACCGCCGGAGCTTTGGAGCTTCCACGAGCCCAGGAGCCGATCAGATCGGTTTCCCCTTTCGCAAAACCCATCACCGCCTCCGGAGTCACCAAGGCGTTAGCCATTTTATTCACCTGAGCCTGGCCCACAGGATCCGCCAATTTGGCATAGGGAGTTTTACTAATTTTCGCGGCGGAAACTTCGCTCCAGTGAGCATCCAATTGGCCCTTAATATTACGGTTCACATCAGAGTAATCGACCCATTGAGACAACTTTTGAGTATCTCGACTATCAACTGCGGTTTGAACATTGTAAAAAGCCCAGTAGGGATGAAAATACAAACCGGCCAACACCACCAGAATGACCAGAAAAATAAAAACCAGCACTGGGCCGTTCTTTTTAGGCTCGGGTTGGGGCGCAGAAGCAAAAACTTTAGCTAATTGGGGATGACTATCCAGGCGTCGCCAGTTAACACCATCCATACTGAACTCGTGTTTTGGCTTCAATTGGCCGCTCTTGATGTCAGCAAATACGGCTTGAACCTCGACGCCCTGTGTGATTTTTTTCCCGCGGCGAATCGCCAATTTCGGGCGTTGGGGCGTTTTTA
>QIDN01000025.1 GCA_003229345.1 Nitrospirota bacterium
TGCTCAGTAATTGGTTTTTGGCGGCAGTCTGGTTGCCTTTAATATTCTTGTTTTTCCAAAAATTTATTATTGAAAAAAAGGCGCGGTATTTAATCGCAGCAACCTTTGCCTTGATTTGTCAAATTCTAGCTGCCAGCCCTGAATTATGCGCCTTAACGGTGTTATTGCTCTTGGCCCATTCCCTGGTTTTGGTTCCTCAAGAAAAAGTCTCGCTCTCTCCGTATGGCCGAATAGCAGCGTTAACCGCTATGGTGATTTTGGCGTTGGGGGCGTCGGCTTTGCAATTGGTACCCACCTATAAATTAATTGAGCTTTCTCTAAGGGAAGGGGGGTTGTCTTTTGAGGTTCACTCATATCGGTCCATGGCATTCAAGCAGTTAGGTGAGCTTATCTTGCCCAATAATTTTGATGAATATTTTTCAGGCAGCGGACCTCGGGTTCGAATCTCTACGTTTTTTATTAGTATTTACATGGGCCTCATTCCTTTTCTTTTTACAATTGTGGCAATTAAATTTCGTCAACAAAAGATTGTTCGATTTTGGCTATGGGTATTTTTAATTGGTGTTTTTCTGGCGTCAGGAGCCCACAACCCACTTTATAAGTGGATCTACTCGTGGACTCCTCTGCTAGATTTGTTTCGGTTTCCAGAGAAGTTCTTTACTATTTCTATTTTTGCTTTGATATTTTTGACCGGCTATATTTTAGATGTGTTGGTTACGGCGACTCAGAAGAGAGAGATAAAATTGCATTCGGTGTTTTTACCCGTGGCTTTTCTTTTTATCATGGTTGCGGTCGTTTCTATTGTTCAGCCCGAAAAAAACGCGACGGGAGCATTTATCACACTCCTTATTTTTGGTGGAGTGTATTTACTATTTTATTTTGGGAAAATGAGATCAGCTTTATTTTACGTATCTATTTTATTATTGTTAGGGATAGATTTGGCGGCGCAGGGTTATAAGGTGATGCCGACGGTGGACAACGAATTTTATCAGACACAGCCGAAACTTCTGGCGGATATTAAAAATGAAAATGAGTATTTTCGCGTTTATACGGGGAAAATACATTCTCAGAAATTCAAGGGATTTCCAAATGAGCCTAATATTGAAGGGGGATATTATGCGGCCAGGGAACATCTTTATCCTTATTATGGAATGATTTTTGGTGTGGAATATCCCAATGGTATTTTGGGTATTGGTTTGGAGTTAAAGAACCCCTGGGTTTGGAATGAATGGTTTGAGAGATCTTCTCCGGCTGAAAGGATTCGAATTTTGGAGAGAAGTAATGTGAAATATTGGGTTGATGGAGACAGGCCCACGATGTTTTCAGAAGGCCGCCCGGCCATTCTCCCGGACAGGTTAAAGATGTTAAAAGCCGTTCTGCCTCGCGCTTTCATAGTGCCCGGTATGAGACGAGATCTTAATATATTAAAAACATATTATGATGGATCTTTCGATCCCCTTTCGGAAGTCTTGTTAAATGAATCGGTGGTGTTCGAGCCAACCCCTGATTTTAATGGTAAAGTCGAGCAGGTGAGGTATCGCCCTAATCACGTTACAATTAAAACTCATCAAAAGGGTGATGGATTTTTGGTTTTGATGGATTCCTATTTCCCAGGATGGACCGTCAAGGTGGATGGTAAAGAAAAACCGATTTTAAGAGCCAATCACTTTTACCGGGCGGTTCAGCTGGGCCCGGGTGAGCATACTTTGGAATTTGAATATTTTCCGGAAGGATTTAAGTTGGGTTTGGTGATTAGTGGAATCAGTTTATTGCTTCTCACCCTCGGGTGCTTGCTCTGGGGAAAATATTTAAAAAAATCGGTTTGATCAGTATATGGAAGAAATTAAAACTCAAGTGAATCAAAAAATTCTTGGGCCTGAAAAAAATAGTATTGGTATTTTGATTTTGTTTGCGATCGCGATAACCTTTTTTTCCCCTATGTTATTTGGGGATAAGGTGATTTTCTACCGCGATTTTACTTTTGTTACCTTTCCCTTCAAATACTTCCTTGCTCAGACTTTCCAAGAGGGCGCGATTCCCTATTGGAATACCAATGTATACGCCGGGATGCCTTTTATGGCGGGATTTCATGCGGGTGTGTTTTATCCTCCGGGGATTTTGTTCCTTTTAAGGGACACTGTTTTGGCGCTCAATATGTTCTATGTTTTTCATTTTTTGATTCTTGGTTCTTTTTCATTTCTGTTGGCGCGAACCTGGGGTATTTCCTTTACACCGGCGTTGTGTTGTGGAATTACGGGTATGTTGAGCGGATTTATAGTGGCCTCCACCCTGCTCAGTAATTTTTTTATGGCCGCGGTTTGGTTGCCCATGGTGTTCTGGTTGTTCCACCAATTCTGGACACGGAATCATATCGGTTACTTTATCGGGTTAGTGGTGGCCATTGCCGCTCAAACATTGGCGGCATCACCGGAAATCAGTATCATGACCATGGTACTGCTGTATGTGCATTCGCTCTATTTTCTACCCAGGGCGCCGGGGATCTCTGGAGTCGCGCGCATGACGGCTTCCCTGGGGTTGGCCGTAATACTGGCTCTGGGTCTTGCCGCCCTGCAATTGATTCCAACAGCCAAACTCATGGACCATTCCTTAAGAGATGCAGGAGTGGCCTATGAAACTCATACGCAATGGTCGTTAGGGTCGGATAAATTGACCACCCTGCTGTTGTCTCCAGATTATGGGGGGCTATTGGACACCCGCGATTATCCGTCGTGGTTTTCTGGCTTTCTTCATACTCTTTACATGGGTGTGTTGGGTTTGGTTTTTATTTTGCTCGGATTTATTTACCGGAGGGAGAAACCCATCGGGTTTTGGTTGGTGGTTTTTTTATTGGGACTATTCCTGTCGTTTGGGAAATTCAATCCGATCTATGAAATGGTTTATCCCTGGGTTCCATTGCTGGATTTATTCCGCTTCCCTGAAAAGTATTTTTTTGTATCTTCCTTTGCGGCTGTTTTTCTTTCGGGCTATGTTTTGGATGCCATCATCCGGGATCTGGAACAACGCCAATTCAAATGGATTCCATTGGTAGTCCTTCTTATTTTAATGATTGGATGGATCCTGATTCTGACATGGAAACATTCATATCTGGATGCAAAGCTTCCTTTAACCGTCCTGCTGGTATTTGGTTGTGCCCTGGTGATGTTTCACTACGGAAAAATCAACCGATCGGTATTTGTAGGGCTGGTCTGTCTTCTGATTTTATTGGATTTGAGCACCAAGGATTTGCGGCTCTTGCCGATGATTGACCGAAAGTTTTATGAGGAAAAGCCGCTGGTCATGGACATCGTGGGGAGTTCATTTGGGAAATACAGAATTTATTCAGGACGGATTGCAAAAACACCCAACCCTGACATGAATCCTACCGGACCCACTTGGATGGACGAGTTATTTTTAGCCAAACAATATTTGCGGCCTTTTACCGGAATGGTCTTAAGAGTGGAGCATGCCGGAGGACACCCGGGTTTGGGTCTGGAATTAAGAAAACATCTGGTGTGGTTTTACGCATTGATCGATGCTACACCGGAGAAGCGATTTCGGATTTTAAAACGAAGTAATGTGAAATACTGGATCGATTGGGATTCTCCAGCGCGCTTCAGTTTCCAGGGGGCCCCGTTGATTTTTCCGGATCGGGTAAAAATATGGGAGGAAGCACTTCCCCGGGCCTACATGGTGGGACGGATAAAATTAGAAGAAGAGTCAAAAATACTCAACACATATTATGATGAATCCTTCGATCCACTGTCGGAAGCTCTTTTCAGCCAGCCGGTAAACTTTAAGCCGTCTTCTCATTTTAATGGGACTGTCGAAGAGGTGGTTTACCGTCCCAACCAGGTGACGGTGAAAACCGTCCAGCAGGGTAGCGGGTTTCTGGTGTTGATGGACTCTTATTTTCCGGGTTGGACTGTCAAAGTAGACGGTGAAGAAAAACCTATATTAAGGGCCAACTATTTTTACCGGGCGGTTCAGCTGGATTCT
>QIDN01000233.1 GCA_003229345.1 Nitrospirota bacterium
CCAATATCTGGTCATCCAAATCATCTTTAGGTATACTCTTGAATAGCGTATTCGATATACGTCAACCTGCCTCCGACAAAGAAAATTATTTTTCTCGCCTATATCTGGAAAATCATGTCATGATTGTACTGCTTTCATAATGTTATCCTGCAAAAAGATGATAATTACATATTGAAAAATATAAAACGGAAATTCACTCTTGTTCTTGTCAAGCCTTCCCATTATGACGATGACGGATATGTGATTCAATGGTTTCGGTCTTCGATGCCGGCAAATTCACTGGCTTGTCTTTACGGATTAGCGTTCGAATGCAACAAAGAGAAGATATTAGGGAAAAATGTTGAATTGGAAATTCACGCATTTGACGAAGCAAATACTCATATCAATACGGAAAAAATTGTTTCTTTATTAGAAAATGCAGATGACGGAATGCTGATGCTTGTTGGCGTGCAATCAAATCAATTTCCTCATTCATTGGATATTGCCAGGCCATTGCGTGAAAAGGGAATTAAAGTGGTTGTGGGTGGTTTCCACGTTTCAGGGACGATGTCAATGCTCAAGGAACGCGATGCTTACGTTCAAAAAGCACTAGATATGGGTGTTTCAATTTTTTCAGGCGAAGCTGAAGGTCGGCTTGGGCAAGTTTTAATTGATGCGACAAACGACAAACTCAAACCCATTTACAATTATTTAGACGATTTACCAGACATTGACAATGTCGCAATCCCTTTGCTTCCAACAGAAAGAGTTCATCTGACAGCAGGCTCAACGACGAGTTTCGATGCTGGACGCGGTTGCCCTTTTACTTGCTCGTTCTGCACAATTATAAATGTTCAAGGGCAAAAATCACGGCAACGCTCTGTCGAAAGCATTGAACATATAATCCGTTTCAATGTTGAACAAGGATTGAGCTCCTTTTTCATCTCAGACGATAATTTTGCGCGAAATAAGAATTGGGAATGCATCCTGGATAAATTTATTGAGTTACGCGAAGTCCATAAACTAAAAATCGGTTTTACCATTCAAGTTGATACACTGTGCCACAACTTACCAGGTTTTATCGAAAAATCAAAACGTGCCGGTGTCAAACGGGTTTTCATCGGATTAGAAAGTATTAATCCCGAATCACTTGTGGGAGCAAGCAAACGACAGAACAAAATCACCGATTATCGAGCAATGCTGCTCGCCTGGAAAAAGGTGGGAGTCATAACTTGTTGCGGTTATATTTTGGGTTTTCCCAACGATACGCAGGAGTCGATCTTGCGAGACATCGAAATTATCAAGAAAGAATTGCCCGTAGATTTGCTCGAATTTTTCTTTCTTACACCTTTTCCCGGCTCGGAAGACCATCAAAAGTTGCACACTGCCGGGATAGCCATGGATGAGGATCTAAACCAATACGATGCGAATCACGCCGTTACTGCCCACCCGAAAATGTCGAAAGAAAATTGGGAAGAAACTTGTCTCAAAGCCTGGAAATCCTTTTATACCTACGAACATGCTGAAACGATAGTTAAACGTGCCATGGCAACCGGCACCAGTCCAGGCAAAACAATGGCTTTGATCACTTGGTTCAAGGGTTGTATTCACATCGAAAAAGTTCATCCTCTCGAAGGCGGATTTTTTCGCCGAAAATCACGCAAAGACCGCCGTCCTGCTTTACCGATTGAATCACCTTTTGTTTTTTACCCGAAATATTTCGCTGAAATCATTTGGAAGCACTTTTGCTGGGTCTTGCTTTTCATTAGATTGCGCCTGATTTATAAGAAAATTCGCAACGATCCAAAAAGTCGGGAATACATGGACTTGGCTATAGAACCTCTGAACGACAACGAAACCGAAACACGCGAACTTTTCCAATCCAAAGCCGCCCATAAATTCGTTGAAAAACGGCTTCGCTTCAAAAAAATGCGAAACAACGTAACCTCTGTTACGTAAACACTTTTCTCAAAGTTTTTCTACAAAACTTATTTGAGCTTTTAAAAGTTGTTGAGTTTTTAGATTAAAAAAATAGCTTCCCTGAAATTCGTATATATCTATGGCCTGCCCTACATGTTGTACCACGTTTTAAATTAGAGGCGCCACAATCATGGAAGGGGAAGATTTGCATTATTCTCGAAGACTTCCAGAGCCGAATGTTTGCTTATGGTCGTTTGGAGACATTCGATTTCATACTGAGGCGCTATACAGTCAAAGCTTTGCTTTGATAAAAGCGGACAATGGTATAAAATACAAGGATGTAGAGTCGTCGGCAGGTTGATCAGCGGCCCCACCTTTTACACAACACACTTTCCTTATTTGCAATTCCGGGGGGAATTTTTAAATGACCGAACAAATTCTGGGTGTCATCGGCGGCAGCGGTTTGTACGCGATGAAAGACCTCAAAGTCGTCGACACGGTTTCCGTGGAGACGCCTTTTGGCGATCCTTCGGACAAAATTGTGGTGGGCGATCTGGAAGGCACCCGCATGGCGTTTCTGCCGCGTCACGGGGTCGGGCACCGCATTCCTCCTTCGGACATCAACTACCGCGCCAACATCTTTGCCCTAAAGAAACTGGGGGTGGAACGCATCATCTCCGTCAGCGCCGTCGGCAGTATGAAGGAAGAGATCATCCCCGGCCACATCGTGGTACCCGATCAATTCATCGACCGCACCACGCTCCGCAAGGCGACTTTTTTTGGTAACGGCATTGTCGGCCACGTCAGCCTGGCCGATCCCATCTGTGACGAACTGCACGGGATGGTGCTGGAGTCCAGTCAACAGGCCGGAGCCACCGTGCATCCCAGAGGCACCTATCTCTGCATGGAAGGCCCGCAATTTTCCACGCGGTCGGAGTCGTTTCTGTACCGGAGCTGGGGCGTCGAAGTGATCGGCATGACCAATCTCACCGAAGCCAAGCTCGCGCGTGAAGCGGGGATTTGTTATGTTACCATTGCCCTCGCCACCGACTACGATTGCTGGCACGAGGAAGAGGAGCCGGTAACGTTGCAGGCGGTGCTCGAAATCATGCACAAAAATGTCGAGCTGGCGCAGGACATTCTCAAGGAGATCGTGAAACTACCGGTGTTCGAGCGAACCTGTACCTGCGGCGAGGCGGCGAAAAATGCGATTGTCACCGATCGGAAACTGATACCGGATGCGTTGAAAAAGGATCTGGAAATTTTATTCGGGAAATTATGAAGCGAACACAATCGGACTCCCTGTTTCAGGAAGCGCAGAAAGTCATCCCCGGCGGCGTGAACAGTCCGGTGCGGGCGTTCAAGGCGGTGGGCGGCAATCCCTTGTTCATCGCCAAAGCCAAGGGATCGCGCATCACCGATGTCGACGGCAACGAGTTCATTGATTACGTTTCCTCCTGGGGACCGATGATCTTTGGGCACGCGCACCCGCGCATCGTGGATGCGATCAGCAGGCAGGCGCAGTTGGGGACCAGTTTCGGCGCGCCGACCGAGTTGGAAACCGAACTGGCGCAAAAGGTGGTGGCGGCTGTGCCGTCCGTCGAAAGCGTGCGGCTGGTCAGCTCGGGTACCGAAGCGACGCTCAGCGCACTCCGGCTGGCCCGCGGGTTTACCGGGCGCGACAAGATCGTCAAATTCGAAGGCTGTTATCACGGCCATGGCGACAGCCTGCTGGTGAAAGCCGGATCGGGGGTGTTGTCATTGGGACTGCCGGATTGTCCGGGGATCGTTGCCGACCTCGCCAAAAATACCCTGAATGTTCCTTACAATGACGCGCAGGCGGTCGAAGAATTGTTCAGCAAAATGGGGAAAGAAATCGCCTGCCTGATCGTCGAGCCGGTCGGGGGCAATATGGGCGTGGTGCCGCCGCAACCGGGATTTCTTGAATTGTTGCGGAAGGTCACTGCCAAGTCCGGCACCCTGTTGATCTTCGATGAAGTGATTACCGGGTTCCGCGTTGCCTACGGCGGCGCACAGAAATTGTATGGAGTGAC
>QIDN01000248.1 GCA_003229345.1 Nitrospirota bacterium
ACACTTCCCGGTTGATCTGCCGCACTTTTGCCCTCCCCCGTATGTTTCGTTTCCCTTTGATTTCCTTATCCCGCGGTTGTTCGCGCTCGATGTATTTGGCCTTGATCCGATCGACAAAGGTCTCGTCGCCCAAAATCGGACCCCAGTGTTTTTTGGAATAAAACTTTGCAATCTCCCGGCTCACCTCCTCACCCATAAATTCTTTGTACAGGGAAATCGCCAGCGCTTTCCTCGCCGAAAAATGGCGGAGCACCTCTTGCACCATCAACCATTCCGGCGGTGCCTTGCGTTTGGATTTCACGAAGGAATGATGACTGCTCCAGGGAAATTCCCGAAGGGTGGATACCATTCGGGCTTTGAGGGGATTGTGGTGAATATACTTCATCACCTGCATCAGGTAGCTCTCCTCCTGAACCAGAATTCCCTTGAACCGGCCTCGAAACAGGGGGCCGTCCCGCTTGCGTTTGCGATTGATTCTTTGAGTATAGACCCCGTTCAAATGCCGCATGAAACGCGAGAGGTTGCCTTCCGGGGTGTGGATCAGGGCATGGTAATGATTCGGCATCAGGCAATACGCACCCACTTGCACATTAAACAGTGCGCATGCTTCCGCCAGGGTATCCAGAAATAATTGATGGCCCTCGGAATCGAAAAATATCAGGTTCCGGTTGAGGCCCCGGTTCATGACATGGTACCAGGCATCAGGAAACTCTACTCGTAAGGGACGAGACATTCAGCCATCATAATCATTTCCGTTATGTAGTCAAGGAGAGACTTGACCCCTTAGTCTACCGCGCCTTTACCCATGTATACCACGGCCAGGCCGAGTAGCATCAGTACCAACCCGATAGATCGTAGCGTTGAGTTTTCGAGTGCGGGTAATTTCCGGGCCAGCTCTTTCAATTGGTCGGGAAAACAGAAAAGAGGAATTCCTTCGAAGACCATCATCAGACCCAACGCAACCAAAATTAAGTTCATACCTGAAATCCCTCTGAAATAAAGGCGACCGATCGGATGCGATTATCTTTGAAGCGGTTGGGGGAGTCAACCGGCAATTCAGAGCCGTCCGATTGAGCCCCGAAGAAAGGGGCTTGTAAATAAAGAAAGAGCCATTATATAATGAACTTAAATAATCAATGTTTGGAATGCCCCACCGCCAAATATCTAGTTGGATGAATGTCCGGTTCCGGGATACTCCAGATTAGCCGGATAATTTCATCTTATTCCATTTGCCGAGGATGATCCATGATTCCCAATTCTTCTAAAGTTCTGCTCCTTACTGTAATGATGGCCGTACTGGTTCTACCCCTGTCTTTTTTCGGGGGTGACGGCGGCAGTCTCTTTATTCAAAAGGCTTACGCGGTCAGTGCCAAGAGCCAACCTCTGGGAAGCAATATCTTTGTTGAGATTGCCAAGAAGCAGAACCCGGCGGTCGTCAATATCAGCACCAAAACGAAGCGGCGTGCGCGTCCGCCCCGGCGCCCGAGAGATCCCAGGGCTCCGGGAGGGAAGGATCCGTTTCAGGATTTTTATGACAAGTTTTTCGGCGACCGCGACAAAAAACCCCGGTCTGGAATGGGCTCCGGTTTCATTATTGATAAGGAAGGGTATATTCTCACCAACAACCACGTCATCGACGGTGCCGATGAAATAGTCGTTCTGATCGAGGAGGGAGGCAACGGCGAGAAGGAATACGATGCCAAGCTGATTGGAGCTGACTCCAAAACCGATATCGCTCTGATCAAATTAATCCTGAAGGACGGAGATAAGAAGAACTTCCCTGCGCTGAGCTTGGGCAACTCCGACAAGTTGGAAGTCGGCGAGTGGGTGGTGGCCATCGGCAATCCCTTTGGTCTCAGCCATACCGTTACGGTCGGGGTGGTCAGTGCCAAGGAGCGCAATATCGGCTCCGGCCCGTATGATGAATTCATTCAGACCGACGCGTCCATCAATCCCGGCAACAGCGGCGGCCCGCTGATGAATATCAAAGGTGAAGTCATCGGAATCAATACCGCCATCATTTCGGGAAACTCGGGCGGCAACGTCGGCATCGGTTTCGCCATCCCCATCAACGTCGCCAAGGGTATCCTGAATGACCTGAAGGAAAAAGGAACAGTGACCCGTGGCTGGTTGGGAGTCATGATTCAGAAGATCACCCCCGATCTGGCGGAATCGTTCAACCTGGACCGTACCGAAGGCGCTCTCGTCGGGGACGTTATCCCCAATAGCCCGGCAGAGAAGGCTGGTATCAAGCGAGGGGATGTCATTGTCAAATTTGACCGGCATGAAGTGAAAACCATGGAGGCTCTTCCCAAGATTGTCGGAAGTACCACGCCGGGTAAGACCGTCAAGGTCGAAGTGATTCGCGACGGAAAGAAAAAAGTGTTGGGTGTCACCATCGCCATTCTCAAGGATGAAGAAGTCAAGGTGGCAGCACTGAATCCCATTGGAATTCAGGTGCAGGACATTACTCCGGATATCGCGCAGAGCCTGAACCTGGAAAATGTGGAAGGCGTGCTGGTTTCGGATGTGACTCCCGGCGAACCGGGTGGTGAAGCGGGACTCAAGCGCGGCGACATTATTACCGAAGTCAACCGGACGAAAGTCAAAAACACCGGCGATTATAACGTGATCGCCAGCAAACTGAAGTCCGGCGATACCGCCCTCATGCTGGTCAAGCGGGGCGGAACTACCATTTACATTGCCGTTAAACTCAAATAATGCCGAGCCCGTCCCCATGTTTATAATTTTTGGACGGCCGTCGTTATCCTGATTAAATTGAGCCGTGGGTTCTTGGAGCCCACGGTTTCTTTTTTTAAGGGATTGTATGCAAATATCTCGACGTGTTTTCTGGAATCATATTCTGATTTTTGGATTGATCCTGTGGGGTCTGATCGGCGCTCCGGCGGTCGCCCACGATACCGGTAATCGAAGATCCCCCATCGTCACCACCGTGGAAAAGGTGGGACCTGCCGTCGTCAACATCTTCACCGAAGAAGCCCCGCGTCAGATGAAAAACCCGTTCCGGGGTTTTATGGGTGATCACCTGTTCGAAAAATATTTTGAGGATTTCTACCAGCAAAAAGAGTCCGACCGGCGCAGTCTCGGTTCCGGCGTCATCATCGATCCCAAAGGATACATTCTCACCAACGAACACGTCGTGGCCAGGGCGGTGCGCGTCAAGGTTACTCTGATCGACAACCGGGAATTCGAGGGAAAGGTGGTGGGGGCCGATATCAAATCCGATCTCGCCGTCATCAAAATCGATCCCGACCGGCCACTGCCCTACGTGGAAATGGGCCGCTCCGATGACCTGATGATCGGTGAAACCGTTGTCGCCATCGGTAATCCCTTCGGCCTCAAGCATACAGTGACCACCGGCATCATCAGCGCAGTGAACCGCACCATTCGCGCCAGCGAAAAACAGGTGTTCAACGATTTCATCCAAGTTGACGCGTCGATCAATCCCGGCAACAGCGGTGGCCCCCTGCTCAATATCAACGGTTCATTGATCGGCATCAACACTGCCATCTTTAAAGATGCTCAGGGCATCGGTTTTGCCATCCCCATCGACAAAGCCCGGCGCATCGTCGACAACCTGCTCCAGTACGGCAAGGTGCGGCGCGGCTGGCTCGGGGTTTCGGTGCAGGATTTGACTCCCAAGGTGGCACACCATTTCGGCCTGGATCACGTTCACGGTGTGCTGGTGACCAACGTGTTCCGCAGAAGTCCCGCGAAACGTGCCGGCCTTCAGCCCGGAGATATTCTGTTGCGCATCGACGGCCACGAAATCACCGACAAGTCGGATTATTTCCGCCAAATCGCTTCATATACCGTGGACGACCATTTTCGGCTGAAATATCTGCGCGACGGCCACCGGCAGCGGGTTCGTGTGAATATTTCCCCCATTTCCAAAGATGCCGCCAGGGAAATGGCGAAACAGTG